>CALMDN010000341.1 GCA_937864935.1 uncultured Bacteroidales bacterium | reverse complement strand
ATACCTTGCCGACCGTGAAAAAGCCATTGCCCCGTTTGTTCTTGCTGCTGAAGCTGCCCTCAAATCCGGGCTCGGACTGAATGCCGGACACGACCTGAACCTCGACAACCTGAGGTATTTTGCCAGGCGCATTCCCAATCTGCTTGAAGT
The DNA here is from genome assembly GCA_937864935.1 of uncultured Bacteroidales bacterium. Taxonomy (GTDB): domain Bacteria; phylum Bacteroidota; class Bacteroidia; order Bacteroidales; family Lentimicrobiaceae; genus Lentimicrobium. The sequence goes on along the minus strand of CALMDN010000341.1, from coordinate 4,842 downwards.
CTCCATCGGACATGCCCTGATTGCCGATGCCCTCTACCTTGGCCTTGAAACCACCATTCAACTTTACCTGCGCGAACTGAAACCCTGGCTGCCCGCCTGAAAACAGGGCGGAATGACAAAACCTGAATACGAATGAAACTCTTTACCAGGCAATTCGGCGAAGGCAGACCCCTGATTATCCTTCATGGTATCTTTGGCATCTCAGACAACTGGGTAACCATAGGGAAAAGACTTGCTTCGGAATTTTCCGTTTTTATTCCCGATCTGAGGAATCACGGGCAATCCCCGCACAGTTCAACCTTCAACTACACGGCCATGTCGGATGATCTTCAGGAGTTTATTGAAGAGTACCGGCTTGAGATGCCCGTAATTGCAGGCCATTCCATGGGCGGAAAAGTTGCCATGACCTACGCACTGGAACATCCTGAGAATGTTGAAAAACTGGTTGTGGTTGACATCAGCCCGCGCAGGTATCCCGGACGCAACGTTCACTTCGACATGATCAAAGCCATGATGGCTGTTGATTTTGATCATGTGAACACAAGAGGCGAAGTCGAAAGTCTGCTGGAAAGCAGCATCCCCGATCACAGGATAAGGCTCTTTGTGATGAAAAACCTATACCGGAAAACCCGGCACAGCTTTGACTGGAGGCTGAACCTGAAAGCGCTGAGCGACAACATGGATTATGTTTTCGAAGGCATTGAAAGTTTTAATCAATATACCGGACCCACGCTGTTTGTGAAAGGCGGGAGGTCGGATTATATTTCCGGAAACGACTCCACGCTTATTGAGGGTCTTTTCCCCCAGGCTGTGATCGAAACCATACCTGCAGCCTCCCATTGGGTGCATGCCGATTCTCCAGATGACCTGTGCCGGATTCTCAGCACTTTTCTTGGAAAAGATTGTCCGCTGATGAGTAGCGATGGCGATTAACTGACCATCAGATTTCCGGGTTCCCTTTCGCTAAGCCCAGCTGAACCCTTTACCTGATAAATCACGTTCGTGTTTGGTAAGCCGGAAAGGCTCTCAGCAGAAGCAGGAATAAAAAAAACCGGCCCCTCAATAAAGAGCCGGCTTCATTTATTAGATTGGTCTTAATACCTGTTCACGTCAACACTCGAGACGCCTGCATCTACGCTGATCCTTATTTTTCTGGCAGCACTGTTGTAGTTATCGGTACGGTAAATGCCGTCGCCGGCTTTCCTGAATCCGTCGAACCTTCTGCTAGAAAGTACTGTTTCGGTCGTTATTTCAGCTCCGGAATTCTTCGGAATATCAATGCTGATAGAAGATGCTCCGGCATCAATATCCACTTCGGTTAGCGGATTCAGGTCGCCCAACCGGACTTTGATGGAAGAGGCACCGCCATCGATGCTGAGTTTATCCAATTTATAGGGGCTCAGATCGAAATCAATATTGGCAGCACCGATATCGAAATTGCAATCCCACACCGGAGCCTTGTGAAGTCCGAGTTTAACGCGCATACCTGTATTGTGGATTTTAACTTTCGAATCTTCGATTTTGAGATTTATCTCCCGCTCTGCACCTTCTCCTTCGGTTGTCATGCTGTAATTACCAATCGTTCCTTTCTTTTCGAAAGTAATGAGTTTGTCGGGAGCCACAGTATCGCTGATGCGGAAATCTCCGGCTGCAGCATCCAGGTTGAGGGTTACGCGCTGAATGGTTGAATCGAAGGATTGAAAAAGCTCCTGGGCTTCGGAGCTCTCACTCCATTCTTCGTTTTCGTCGGATCTCTCAATCCTGTTATTGTGGTTATCCCATCCGAAACTGTAATAACCGGTTTTATCATACTGGTTTACGAGAAGGATGGCCAGACCGATCGATGCAACGGAAAAAATCAGTTTGAGGTAATCCTTCACCGGAATCAGGGAAATTCCCCAGAGGATCAGGATCAGCGGCCACAATCTCCAGATGGTAAACCAGTCGAAGAAGATGATACCGACATTCTTGAGAATAAAGAGAATCCCGATAATTACAAGGACGACTCCCCAGAATATTTTACGATAGCTCATGGTTTTCCGTTTTAAAGGTTAAGAAGTGAAATTTTGATTATTTTCCGGATCGCTTTTACTTTTTTTGCCGGGAAGGCTGTTGAAGATCAATACCACACCAACCACCACAAGCAGCAATGGCCAGAAGTCTCCGAAACTGATGCGTGGAATAAACCTTTCGGCCAGGAAGAATGCACCGATAAGGATAAGCACCAAACCACCGATCAGGCTGCCTTCGAACTTTCGTTTGCCGAAATCATTGGAACCAGCACCTGTTTTCGGTTCTCCGGTTTCAAAACCTTCGTAGGTCTCTCCAACCCCTCCCGTACTGCCTGATTCACTACCTGCCTGAGCTGGTGGAGTGTAAGCATTGTAGGTGTTGAATACATTTTTCTCGGGTAATACAATCCACAGAATGATATAGAGCAGAACGCCCCCGCCCCCGAAAACGGCCAATAGTAAAAATATCAATCTTACAATGGTGGGATCCATCCCGAAGAAATCGGCCAATCCGCCGGCTACACCGCCGATGACCCTTCCGTGTACAACACGGTATAATCTTGTTTCTGACATAACGTTGAATGTTGTTTCGGATTTTTGACGCAGCTACCATCAAAAGGTTACAGCTGCATTAAACCTTATTTCTTCTGGCAATGCGCTGAGAAACGAGAATGCTGAGTTCGTACAGGCCATAGAGGGGGATGGTAACCAGAATCTGGCTTACAATATCTGGAGGGGTGATTACTGCAGCAATTATCAGCAGAATAACAAGGGTATATTTCCGGTTGCGTTTCAGGAATTCAGGGGTGATGATCCCGACTTTGGTAAGAAAATAGACAAACACGGGCAATTCGAATACCACCCCAAGGGAAAAAGTCACAGAAACGACAGTACTGATGTAGGATGCCAGAGAGATCTGGTTGCTGATGGCATTGCTCACCTGATAAGATCCGAAAAAACTCAGTGTTAAAGGAACAATCAGGTAGTAGCTGAACAGTACACCGAGGATAAACAACAGCGACATACTCCATACGGCACCGGAAGAGTGTCGCCGCTCGGTTTCGTAGAGTGCGGGTTTAATGAAGCGCCAGATTTCCCAGATTACATAGGGGGCTGCCACCACCATGCCGGCAAAAAAGCTGATGTATATATGGGTGGTAAATTGTCCGGAAATGTTGATATTGATGATATTCAGTTCTATATCGCCCAGGCACAGGGACGGAACATTCAACAGATTACCCAGCCTGCATAAAAGCTGATTGGTAATGAAATCAGGGCTTTTGGGTGCAAGGATGATCTGATCAAAAATGATCTCACGGTTAACAAACGCCAGCACGCCCATGGCAACAATGGCAATGGCCGACCGGAAAACGTGTCCGCGCAGGGCATCGAGATGGTCCCAGAACGACATCTCCTTCTCAGGATCCGGCGCCGGGTGCTTCTTCTTGTTTGTCAGCATTTCAGCCATAAAGGGCAATTATCAGAGAGCAAAAGTACACAATCTGCGGCATTCCTTAAAACTACGGACTGAAACAGGAGAAAGCCTTACGATCCGGCAGCGGATTCTATTCTGCCGAGCCATTCCCGCGAACTGATGAGTGCTCCGGCGATGGCCCTTCGGGGATGTCTGATCAGTTGCCTGGCAGGAGGAATCTCGGCAACCATGTATGGTAAGGCAGAAAACGCTACTGAAATTCCAAGGTAGAGGTTCTTCATGCCTTTTCTTTCCAGAAAACTTTTCACTACCGGATTTCTCAACTCATTGCTGAAAGCGGTAAAGGCAACGATTACCACCACAGCCCGCAGGCTCATCAGTAGTCCTGCCTTCAGGCCTTCGTTACTGAAGCAGATGTAGAATCTGCAACCGGTTTCCCAGAACAATGCTGCAATCGCAATGATTATCAGGAACTGAAACCACAAGACCGGCTTTCTGAACCTCCGGAATATGCCCCGGTACTTCAGATACAACGATACCAGCCAAACCAGAATAACCGGCAGCGAAAACATCAGATCAGCTCTGGCCAATAGCAACAACAGTAGCGGAACTGAAGCCAGGTGCAGAATAAGCAGCGGGGTTGAATAACCTGAGATACTCACATCGTAGCCTGAAAGCCTGAGTTCTTCTGCTGGTGTTGATTGTTGATTCTTAGCCTCATCTGTTGGGATGGAGAGCCCAGCCAGTGCGGCTCCTGCTCCGGCCAGAATGTAAACACCCAGCAAAACAGCCAGGGCTTTCCAGGGATCTGTATCCTGAAATCCGATCTGCTTTACAGCAAAACGGTATATATTGGCATATACCTGCACCACATCGGCACCATACAGAATCAGAATGCTTACCACTTTGTGAATCAACGTACTGCTCAGCCCGAGGATACCACCGGCAATGTAGGCAAATCTGTTTCGCCCGAAGAGCCTGAGTGCGGTTTCAAGCATCACGGCTTCGGTCATGATTCCGATCATAGGTCCGAGTATCAGCGCACTGGGCGAAATGGATTTCATCAGGGCACAGATCAGTCCGGCTCTCCATATAAGCCCCCTAACAGGCCACATCCGGTGAAAAGAAATCATCAGCACCACAGCGAATGAAGCCAGAATAGACCCTGCAAACGGAATCCGCATGTTGTGCAGAAAACTACCGATTATTATCTCAAAGGCAGCCCAAAGCCCTCCGGCAACCGATGCTTTGAGCCAGCGGTCATCAGGCAGGCTGAGAAGGTTATTGGGTTTATCCGGCAATGGGTTCAGGATATTTATGATTTAGCGATGCGATCAGGGGGCAAAAATACATTAACGGTTCTTTGAATCACAAAATTTCCGAAAGACTGAACTC
>CALMDN010000340.1 GCA_937864935.1 uncultured Bacteroidales bacterium | reverse complement strand
TCGGTTATCAGCAGGAATCGAGTCTGCTGTACGAACTACCATACCTCAATAAGCTTAAAACCATCGGGGCCGGCATGTCGCTGAACTATGCCCGCCACCGTGAAGTCGGCTACCTTACGATGGAAAACCGACTGAAGTATCACCGGGCCGATGACTTTCTGCTTGAATCCTTCGATGCAGCCATATTCCTGCGATTGCGGCCTGAAATTCAAATCAGCCATACCTGGCAGGCCGGATTTCACCAGTTGTCTGTAAGCGACAGGTTGTTGCAGCTTAATCCTGATTACACAACCGGTTCGGAGAAACAGGTGAGATTTGCTGAGGTCTCCTATCTGCTCAGGACAGATTTCCGCGACCAGCGTTCCTATCCTCTGAAGGGTTGGTACGCTGAAGGATTGGTTTCTCAGCAGATTCCCTGGGAAAAAAATGACCCCGCCTTCCTTTCAGTAAAACTGCTTTTCAGGGGTTATGTCCCACTTTCAGGGAAATGGAACCTGGCTGGGAGTGTCTCCTCCCGTATTGTTTCGGAAGGCAAGCTGCCGTTCCACCTCTCCAGGGCACTGGGTTACGGGCGCGATTATGTCAGGGGCTATGAGTACTATGTGGTCGATGGTGGCGATTATGCCGTGGGCAAAATCAATCTGAGGTATTGTCTTCTGGGACCGTCTGTGATGAACCTCAGGAGGCTTACCGCTACCCAGTTCAATGCGGTTCCCTATGCTGTTTACACAGGTGTATTTTTCGATGGCGGCAAGGTATGGAACAGCCATGGATTGCCCGATAATCCGCTGAACCGGAAATTTCTGGGTGGAGCAGGGCTTGGAGTCGATTTTGTTACCTATTACGACAAGGTTTTCAGGGTGGAGTTCACTCTGAATGCCGAAGGAGAATCGGGCTTTTTTCTGCACTTTATGGCAGCCATCTGACCCAAACCAGCATCACTGTTGTACATTTGCAATGAAGAATTTGATTTTCACGCACAAAAAGCAGTCAGGATGAAAATAGCATTGTTTGGGAAGAATTTCGCTGATGACCGGTTTACCTACTTTCAGCAACTGATCGACAAGCTGAAACTCAGCGATATTTCCATTGCCATCTATTCACCGTTTTACGAGTTTGTCAGGAGCAGGGCAGTTTTTGCAGAAACACCGGAGGTATTCGGAACATACCGGGAACTTGACAGGAACACCGATTTCCTTTTTTCTGTAGGAGGGGATGGTACTATGCTCGATGCCATTACACTCATCCGGGATTCTGGGATTCCCATCATGGGGATCAACCTGGGCAGGATGGGTTTCCTTTCCAGTATTTCGAAAACCGAAATCGGCAACGCCATCGATGCGGTGCTCGAAGGGAATTATACCTGTGAAGAACGGGCGCTGCTGAGTGTCGAAACCAGTGATAATCTTTTCGGTGATCTCAACTACGCGCTCAATGAATTCACCATCAACAAGAAGGACTCAGGGTCTATGGTGCTGGTGCATGTATTCGTGAATGATCTGTTGCTCAATTCATACTGGGCCGATGGCCTGATTGTGGCTACTCCCACAGGGTCTACTGCCTATTCGCTGAGCTGCAACGGGCCCATCATCACCCCGGAGTCGGAAAATTTCGTGATCACCCCCATTGCAGCGCACAATTTAACGGTGCGACCGGTCGTTATCCCTGACAAAAGTGTGATTAAGATCATTGTTGACGGGCGAATGACACAGTATCTTGGCAGCCTTGATTCGCGGTCGGTGGTTATTCAGTCTTCGGCGGAATTTCTGGTGCGGAAAGCTTCGTTTACTGTAAAGCTGGTGCAACCCAGAAATTATAATTTCTTCACCACCATCAGGCAGAAACTGCTGTGGGGACAAGATATCCGCAACTAATCGGGAGCAACCTTTAATCATTACTATCCGGTCAGATTTTTTTATACTTTTGCAAGCCGAATCAAGCAGTCGGGACCGGATGCTTTTATCAATCAATCCGGTAACAAAGTTCATCGATTGATGAACGCTTATGAAGTATGAAAAAATTTTCATTGTTGATTCTGTTGCTTGCTGGCTTAGCGGCCCGCGCGCAAAACTATGGCGAAATCGGGATTTCAGCCGGAGGTATTTATTATGTGGGTGACTTAAACCCCGAGAAGCACTTTCTGCTGACCAAACCCGCCTTCGGTGCCTTCCTGCGCCATAATTTCAACGAAAGACTTGCAGTAAAAGGGGCCATCACCTATGGCACCCTGAAGGGCGATGATGCAGTGTCAGAAACCAATCCCCGGAGAAACCTCAATTTCGAAAGCCCTTTGACCGAGATTTCAGGGACCTTTGAGTTTAATTTCTTCAACTATTTCATCGGAAGTCAGCGCTACTACTTTACTCCCTACATGTATGGCGGTGCTTCAGTATTTCTGTTCAATCCCAAAGGGGTTGTGAACGGCGGGCTCACAGAGTTGCGTCCGCTTACCACCGAAGGACAAACCAAACAATACAGCAGAATTGGTTTTGCCATTCCTTTCGGAATCGGACTTAAATACAGCCTTGGCAGCTTTCTGGGGTTTTCACTGGACTGGAGCATGCATAAAACCTTTACCGACTACCTTGATGATGTAAGCACGGTTTACTACCTCGACCTGAAAGGGGCTGAGCCCGGAGAAGTCAGTCAGGCTGCACTGGCCTCTGATCCAACGCTGCTGCACAATGCCGGTATGCAGAGAGGTGATTCCACCTACGATGACTGGTTTTCTGTTGTTTCTGCAAGTGTTTCATTCAGAATCAATTACTTTAAAAAGACCCGGTGCCTTAAC
>CALMDN010000339.1 GCA_937864935.1 uncultured Bacteroidales bacterium | reverse complement strand
TTGGTATTGTCCTTCAATTGGATCAGCAGCATCGTTTTCAGCTCCTGCTGTATGCCCTTGTCGTTCACCGGACAGGCCACTTCGATGCGGTTGTCGAGGTTGCGCACCATCCAGTCGGCAGAAGAGATGAAATATTTTTCATCACCACCATTGTTGAACACCAGCACCCTCGAGTGCTCAAGGAACCGGTCGACAATGCTGATTACTTCCACATTATCGCTTAGCCCTCTGATGCCCGGAATCATGGTACAGGTGCCGCGACAGATAATCCTGACCTTGACACCGGCCTGCGAAGCCTGATAGAGCTTCTTTACGATTTTGTCATCCACCAGGTTGTTGAGCTTGATGATGCACCAGGCTTCCCTGCCGGCTTCTGCTTGTTTTATCTCATTGTTTATCAGCCGGATGAAGAAATTCCGCATGTGAAAGGGTGCAACAATCAGGCTGTGAAACTTCGGCGGATTGTATTTGCTTTCAAACAGATGGAAAACGCTGTTTACATCGGCAGTAACCTGCGGATCAGAGGTCAGCAGGCTGTCGTCGGAGTAAACCCTGGCCGTCTGTTCGTTGAAGTTTCCGGTACCGATGTTTGCATAATAAACGTTTTTGTCGCTTTCTTTTCGTCTGATAAGCAACAATTTACAATGAACCTTAAAGCCGGGAATGCCCTGAATGAGCTTGATGCCCTCTTCCTGCATTTTGCCTGCCCAGTAAATATTGGCTTCTTCATCAAACCTGGCCTGCAATTCCATGAATACGGTCACCGACTTGCCATTGCGGGCAGCATTGATGAGGGCATTGATGACATTCGAATCGCGGGCTACCCGGTAAAGGGTCATCTTGATGGAGCGGACCTGCGGATCTATGGAGGCTTCTCGCAGCAGGTCGATGATGTAACGGAACGACTGGTAGGGATAATGCAGCATGATGTCGCGCTCGCGGATGATGCCCAGGATACTTTCCTTGCGGGGAATGCGGCGGTGCTCAAGGGGAGCCACAGGTGTATAGAGCAGGTCGGTGCGCCCGATGTCGGGAAACGACATAAAATCCTTGAAATTGTGGTAACGGCCGCTCTTCGACAAGGTATCCGATTCACTGATGTCAAGTTTTATCTTGATCATACCCAGGAGTTTCGAAGGCATATTCTTGTCGTAGATAAACCTTACCGGTGCCCCGAGCTTCCGCTGCTTCAGGCTTTCGGTCATGATTTCAAGGAAGCTTTTCGATACATCGTTGTCGATGTCGAGTTCCGCATCACGCGTAAACTTGAAGGTGTAAGCTTCAAATTCATTGTATCCGAAGATGGAGAAAATATCGTCAAGGCAATACCGGATCACATCGTCGAGCAGGATGATGTATTTTGCGCCTTCGGTGGAAGGCAGCAAAACAAATCTTGAAAGCGGCCCTGCCGGAACCCTGATCACCGCAAACTGCTCATTGATCGCGTTGTTCTTTCCTGACAGTTTGATTGCAAGGTAAATGGATTTATCAACCAGGGAGGCAGACTTCAGGTTGCTCAGCATGATAGGGAAAAGCTGAGACCTGACATGATCATTGAAGAACCTTCTGACAAAGGCACCATGTTCTTCAGAGAGTTCTTTCTCATTGACAATGTGAATGCCTTCGTGGGCCAGTTCCCGTACCAGTTTTCTGAAAATGCGGGCAAATTCCTTCTGCTGCAGGGCGTCGATGCGGTTGATCTCTTTCAGTGTACGGCGGGGGTTTGAACTCATGTTCTCACTGCCGCGCCGTTCATAATCAAGCAGACGGTTGAGGGTAGCCACCCTTACCCGGTAAAATTCATCAAGGTTGTTCGAAAAAATGCCCAGGAATTTAATCCGTTCAATCAGCGGAGTGGTTTCATCCGCAGCTTCCTGAAGCACACGTCCGTTGAATTCGAGCCAGCTTAACTCCCTGTTCACAAATTTCTTTTCAACATTAGCCATAAATTTCTGCGTGCCTTGTGGGATTTTATTCAATTTGCTTCGGGAAAGCCGAAAATTTTACTTTAAATTTAGCTTCAGGTATCTCTTCCCAGCTGCCGGCACTGAAAGCAATGGCAATTACCCCTGAAGTCGGGAGGTAATCTATTTTCTCTTTCAGGTAATTGTTTGCCAGGTTGGTGATGGCCGGATTGTGACCCACAATCATCACATTGTCAACGCCGGTAGGCAGATCATACAACTGATCTGTAAGCGATTCAGCATCAGCCATATATACTGCCTTCTCAATCCTGAAATTGTCGTTGGAAATACCAAAGGCATGCGCAATGATTCTGGCTGTTTCCAGTGAACGGGTTGCATGACTGCAGATGATCAACTCAATATCAACACTGTTGTTTTTCAGAAAGTCAATGATCAAACGGGTGCGTTTCAGGCCCTTTTCAAGCAGGGGTCTTTCAAGATCGTTCAGTTCGGCATGTTTCCACGACGATTTCGCGTGTCGCATCAGGTAAAGGGTCTTCATTTACTGGCTCTTTTCACCGCAAAAAACTTAAGCTGCTCAAATTTACAGCTTTTCACTGCCACAAATCCGAAACAGTATGGAATTAACAATTTTTTAATACGATTGACAGGATATTGTTAAAAGAAATTGCCTGTTCAATTGTTTGGATTATTTCACGACTTTTGCATTCTCAACATAAATCAGTTGCCAATGACAAAGTATCTTAAATCAGTTTTCATAACAGCAATCATGCTGTTTGCCATGAATTTTGCATCCGCTCAATCAGAGACCGAATGGAAGGAGATGGTTGACTTCCACAAAGTCATGAGCCAGACCTTTCATCCGCTTGAGGAAGGAAACTATCAGCCCATCCGCGACCGCATCGGCGAAATGGTTGAGAAAGCCATTCTTTGGAAGAATTCTCCCATTCCGGAAGAATATACAAGCGTTAAGGGGATAAAGAAGAACCTGAAATTGCTGGTAAAGAACAGCGCAGCCCTGGATGGTAAGATAAAATCCGGCTGCAGCGACGAGGTGATTGCCAAAGACCTGACCAGACTGCATGATGTATTCCACAACATCATTGGCCTGTGTACCCATGATCATTAGTATCTGTAAGTAGTTCTCAGCTAATCCTTCAGTGCACATTCCTGAGCAGTGAAAGTGCTGGCTGAAGCCGGCTGTTAAGCAGTTTAAACGGGTTTTGTCAGGTTTATTCCGGGCAAAACCTGTTTTTTTGTGCTCCTGCATGGCCGTTCAGGATCACTGATTAATTGTTATTTTTGAATCTGGTTTCTTTGCCGGATTTTCCACCAGCTTATCAACATGCAGTCAGAACAGCCCCTTTCCGGATCCCGTCAGGTGTATTCGCTTTCGGAGATAACCGGAAGCATTGAGCGCATGTTCAGTAAATACTATACAGCCCCTTACTGGATCAAGGCAGAGATATCGAAGCTGAATTTCTATCCCTCTTCAGGCCATTGTTATCCCGATCTGGTTGAGAAGGCCGATGGCAGGGTAAGATCACAGGTGCGCAGCATTATCTGGCGCGATGACCTTTACCGCATCTCACGGAAGTTTGAAGAAGTAACCCGCCAGCCGCTCTCCGAAGGCACTGCCATACTGTTTCAGGCCTATGTGAAATTTACATCCGAGTATGGACTTTCGCTCCACATCACCGACATTGAACCACTCTACACCCTGGGCGAGATGGCCAGGGCCAGAATGGCAACCATTGAAAGGCTGAAAAAGGAGGGGAAATTTGACCTCAACAGGCAGCTTGAGTTGCCCTTGCTGCTGAAAAGGCTGGCCATTGTTTCGGCTGAAACCAGCAAAGGCTACAGCGACCTGATGGTAAGCCTGCAGAACAACCCCTATGGTTACAAATTTATCACCCGCTTGTTCACCGCGTTGCTACAGGGCGATGCAGCCGTGGAATCAATCAGAAAACAACTGAAACTGATCGCCACACTCCACGAGGAGTTTGATGCCGTCCTGATTGTCCGGGGTGGAGGTGATGAGGTGGGACTCGCCTGTTACGATCATTACGACCTTGCAGCGGAAGTAGCGGGATTCCCGTTGCCGGTAATAACCGGTATCGGCCATTCTACCAACGAAACCGTGGTCGAAATGGTGGCCTGCATCAATAAAATCACCCCCACCGATGTGGCCCACTTCGTGATTTCCGGCTTCAGGTCGTTTGAGGAACGGATTGAACATCTGACTGCAGGGCTGCTCGAAGGCAGCCGGAATCTGCTGGAAGAGCAATACTCGGAATTCGGTGCCCTGATGGCAGATTTTCGCCAGGCTGCTGCTGAGAGGATACTTTCAGGTAAGGAGGAAACCTCCAGACTCGCGCAAGGTGTCAGGGATCTGGTAAACATGGCAGTTTTTAACCACCGCATTGCCCTGAGCCGCTACGAAACGGCCCTTTCGGTTTATCCTTCCAGACTGCTTGAAACCGGGACCTCGAAACTGAACAATGCCCT
>CALMDN010000338.1 GCA_937864935.1 uncultured Bacteroidales bacterium | reverse complement strand
CTGCTGGTATGCAGCAACGGGAGTGTCAGACTTGCCCTGTTGGGTAAGCTGGCCCCCTTTACCATGATTTACGCGGGTTTTGCCATGCTCATCGATCTGGTCATGTTTAAATTCCAGGGCACCCCCTTAAACGGAAGCCTGCTGATTCTATTCACAGGTCAGGTGGTAGCCATTGTGTCGTGCCAGCTTATGGGTGTCATTTTTGTCGGCATAACCAACAACCTGCGTTTAGCCCTTTCGCTCGGAAGTGGCTATTCGATGGTGGGGATGACCTTCTGTGGGTTGACTTACCCGGTCGAAGGCATGCCTGCTGTGGCTCAATTATTCACCGGGATCTTCCCGATGACCTGGTGGGAAAAGATTTACATTTCCCAATCACTCTACAATGGCCCCGTAAAAGAGGCGCTGGTTTACATCTGCTATCTGCTGATCTTTCAGGTGGTGTCGCTGGCCTTTTTACCCGTTTATAAAAAGTACCTCTCCGACAGCAAATACTGGGGGAAGGCCTGACCTCATTTCATTCAAACCGATAATTAACGATTGCAATGAACCGTTTCTTTCGACATATCAGCCAGGGACTCGAATTGATTTACGCTCACTTCTCGCAGGAGTTGAAAGCCATACTGAACGACAAAGGAGCCATCCTGATCCTGATTATTGCCGTAGTAGTATACCCGGTGATTTATTCCATTGTATACCTGAAAGAGAATGTAACAGGCATGCCCATGGCCGTGGTAGATCAGGACAACACCGATTCAAGCCGGAAATACGCCCGGATGTTGAACGCATCGGCCGAGGTGGAGATCATAGCCCATCCTGCAGACTTGAATGAAGGCGAAAGGTTGTTAAAGAAAGGAAGCGTCGATGGCGTCCTTCTCATTTCAAGGGGATTTGAGCAGAAACTGATGAAAGGGGAACAAGCCGATGTTGCGTTGTATGCCGATGCGGCTTACTTCCTGAAATACAGGAACCAGCTCATGGCGGCCACCTACACCAACAGCTATTTCAGTGCCGGGATATCTATAAAGAAATACATGGCGGCCGGACAGGCTTACCAGCAAGCCCTGGTGAGCAACTCCCCCCTTGATCCGCAACCGCATATACTCTTTAACCCGGCATCGGGCTACGGTACGTTTGTCATGCCTGGCATTATGCTTATTGTCATTCAGCAGACTTTGCTGATTGGGATCGGGCTGATGGGAGGTTCCTTTTCCGAATCGAAAAAATCACCCTTTTTGTATGCCCCCGGGCGGCGAAAGCATGAAATTATTCCCCATTTGTTCGGGAAAGCCGGTGCCTATCTTTTGATCTCTTTGTTCAATGTGGCATTCACGCTGATCATCATTTACCACTGGTTCAATTACACCGATAATGCCCGTTTCCTGCATGTACTCATGCTGCTCCTCCCCTTTCTTGTTGCGGTGGTGTTTCTGGGAATCGGCATTTCTACACTCTTCAGGCACAGAGAATCGGCCATTGTTTTCATGGTTTTTCTTTCACCAGTGGCGTTGTTCCTCACAGGAATCTCATGGCCAACCACCGAAATTCCCGGATGGCTGGTGACGCTCTCAAAGCTTTCGCCCGGAAGCCTGATGGTCCCTGCTTACTACCGGTTGCGCACCATGGGGGTCGGACTACCGGGCATAAAACACGATTTATGGATGATGTATCTGCAGGCTGCCCTCTACATGGGAGGCACCATCGTCTATTATTACTTCAGGATGTCAAAATGGATGAAACGGGAGCAGCGTTTACACGGGAAGGCATGATTTACAACTAAGGGAAGCAGGTGGTTTTATAACGGACCAATGCCATGACCAAATCGGCTTTGTCTTCCAGAAAAGGCATGTGGCCCACCTTACTCCCCCATAAAATCATATTGGGAAATTGGACTCCCCGGTAATGGTCGGGCCCTACAGCCCAATCGGTCTCACCATAATAA
>CALMDN010000337.1 GCA_937864935.1 uncultured Bacteroidales bacterium | reverse complement strand
ATGACTATTGTATATGTTCCTGAAAATTAATTAGTTGTTATCAGTTTTTATGGCCGGGGGGTCGTTTTAACCTGAATTGTTATTTTTAGATGTGGTAGATTTACAGGTAATAAAAACGGGGCATTTGCCCCGTTTTTATTTAAATACGTGCAGAGTCCCTGTTGGTGTGCCGATCAGGACTTCTTCATGGTATTCATCCTGAACAAAGGATAAAGCGGACAGAAGCTGATGAGGCTGGTGAAAACGAATACCACAGCCAGCACAAGCAATACTGTACCCAGGGTTCCGTTGAGAATGCCGGTAAAATACAATACCGCTACTAGGACAGCCAGGGTAAGCCTGATGATGCGGTCGGTTAAACCCATGTTCTTTTTCATAAGCATGTTTTGTGAAGTTAATATACTTCATAAAAAAACAATACGGCATATTGTTCAATTGACCACCTTCTTTCTGCAAGGTAACTGGTTGCTATTCCCCCAGATGGTCGAGGCTGATGATCTTGTTGGATATGGCGTAAATGGTTAACCCGGCCTGACTCCGTATGCCTGTTTTCTGGATGATGTTCTTCCGGTGGCTGATCACGGTATGGATGCTGATGTTAAGCTTGTCGGCTATTTCCTTGTTGGGAAGCCCTTTTACGAGCAGTTTCAGGACTTCGGTTTCACGTTCAGTAATGTGTTCAGCAGCGGGAGCATCGGCAGAGGTTTCATGCTGCTTTGACTGACGATACAGGAGCTCAGCAATATCAGCAGGATCATCGGTGATGCGGATGAGGGTATCAAACTGGGAAAGCAACTCCTTCGGAAAGAATGAATAAACGAGGGCGATCCAGCTGGTACGTTCGTTTACCCTCCTGAGTTGCTGAATAACCTTCGGTAGGTTCTGAATCATCACGGGATTAATCAGCACCACTTCGAAATCAATCCTTGGCGCAGAGTGCTCATATTCTTCCGCATTCTCGAGCCGGTAGAGCTGGAAATGATACTTTGACCGCAAAAGGATATTGGCCAGGCCCTCAAAAACGATGTACGATGGTTCAATAACCGCAACATTGATCAGTTTCTTACCCATGATTCCTGCCCCTTTCAAGCTCTATGACCAGCGGTATCAGCACCGACTCTTCAATCAGTGAATGGATGTTCAGTACAAATTCAAGTTCGATAAGGCTGAACAGCAGTTTTCGCCGGTTTGAAGGATCGTTTCTCAGAGGGATATGCCGGATCATCAGGGTCTTAAGATCTGTCAGTTTGGACTCAATATCGGTATGGTGATCCAGAAATTCCTTTCCGGAAAACCTGACCGCTGCTTTATCCGCTGGAGTTTCAACTCCATTGAGCAAACCGTAAATATAGGGGAAGGCAATTTTCTCTTCGTAATCCAGATGATCGGTTACTTCAACAAAGTAATCATTGAAAAACCGGTTAACCAGCCGGATCTCGGCATCGGGATTGGTCTCATTCAGTTTATTCAGATAATCCTGAATTTCAGGATACTTGTCGTAACGGAAGTAGGTATGGCTCCTTCCCAGAAACCGGATGATGGAAGGGATGTCGTTGACTCCAAAACCTCGGATGTCTGACAGGGGGAACCCATTGTAAAGGTTGGCAAATGAGATAAATACATGCTCGCTGATGTTGTTTTCGAGGCAGATATCCGAAACTGTTTTCTCGTGCATTTCCAGGTCAATCCCGAAATGTTCGAGCAGCAGCAGCAGGTAGGGGTTTTCGAAGATCAGCTCTGCCAGCCTGATCTCGGGTTTTATAAAAGTCCGGATATTTCTGTACATAAATGCTTTATTACGGCGTGTAAAAATAGCGATAAATGCTGTTGTGCGGCTGAATGGCTTCCATCACAGGAATAACAGTCGTGAGCAAAAAGGAACAATCGGCAGAACGCAAAGTGTCGTCGTTCCGGCTGGAGACCGAAACGACAACACACTTCTTATTTATACAACAATGTCGTTATTATCGTCCCTGTTCTAAAGGATAGCCGCCGGTATAGAGCGGGTCCCGCCCGATGGTTCCCTTGAGAAAATCTAGGTATCCTGGCGACCCAACCCTGACAAGCTCCTTTTCGGTTTCTGCTATCCGTTGCAATATATTGAGTGTGGCGAGGTATTCCTCGTTGTTTTTCTGATCTGCGAACCTGCGGAGATACTCCAGGCTGTTTTCCAGAAATGCGCGGTCCGTCTGTTGTTTCAGTTTCAGTCTTTCGGCATACCAGTCTGACGCCAGGCTGGTCTCCCGGTCGAACATTGCCCGGATGTCGGGATGGGCAGCGTCTTTCCCTTCATAACCGCCCCTGGCCATGATGTGGAGCAGTGCTTTCAGCGGTGGTATGGCAGCTTCCACACTTCCATCCTCAAAATACCCGAGGGCGACCTTTTGCTGTGCTTCCACAATGTTGTTGATTCCATCGGCATACGCATCCATATCCTGGGTTTCGGGCCGGAGCATCTGCTCACTGAAAACAGCCTGAGGCTCGTCGAATATGCTGTTCAGATAACTGAATACAAAGTTTTCGGTGATGCGGTATCCGAGGCGTGAAGCTGCTACTGTGCGTCCATTGTATTCAAAATCTTCCAGTTTTTCCAGCGACCCTTCGGCGATGAGTTTCTGAGGGTCGCGGTCTTTCACATCCATTCTGCTCCAGAGCTCGGGAATCAGCAGCGAGATGTCGTGGT
Organism: uncultured Bacteroidales bacterium; assembly: GCA_937864935.1. GTDB lineage: Bacteria > Bacteroidota > Bacteroidia > Bacteroidales > Lentimicrobiaceae > Lentimicrobium. The sequence goes on along the minus strand of CALMDN010000337.1, from coordinate 1,262 downwards.
CGATGCGGCTGTCGGTTCCGATGTGCCCGGCGGCAGAGGTAAAGGCCTGATAGCCGGTAAGAATGAAACTGAGCAGGGCATTGTTAAGGTCGGTAACCGTACTCAGCATATTGAACGGACCTTTGGTGAGTGCCCCTTCTGATCCTGCTCCGGTGGTGGAGGGCGATTTCCCGGTAAGGCTGCAGATAAAATCCATGAACAGTTCAGGTAATTCCTGATAATGTATGGGGCCATAAACACTCAGCCCCCGGATGCCGGCAGCCGGATCAGGCGGGTTGTTTCTGCGGCCTGGCAGCACTGCATGGATCGGTAGGTGCACAGGTTCCGTCAGCGGGATTCTGTTGGCAAACCGCAGCCCGGTCTCTGCCAGGTAATCGTCAACCGGATTTACCAGATCAGGCCGGATCTGCAGGTAACGGGGGTTTTTCGAACGTTCACCATTCACCATCCTCGGATGGGAAGGGGTGATAAAGTAATGGCCTGAGCTGTCGTTGCTTCCTTCCAGAATGAGCTTTCTGATGGGTCGGGTGTATTTGTCGAAACCGATGGCTTCGGCAATCAGTTTTTTACCGTCTTCTGCCGTGAGTGGCTCATAATTGGAGCAGAAATTGTTGCGCTGGGCCAGGTCGGCTTCGGTTTCTTTATCATATCCGCGGTGTATGGCTTCGTCGGGACGCTGGAAGAATTTCTCCTCACAGTTTTCGGTCAGCTTCACACTCTGGTTGCTGTATCCGGGGTTCAGGTGGTTCAGGTGCCTTACCGGAACAGTTACCGAAGCAGTGATGTCGTCTTCCATCTGAATTTTCGCCGCTGCGATAAAGTCTGACCTGAGCTTGTGCAGAAACCATGAATTGTCAGCAGCAAAACCAACCCTGAGGTAGCTGGCGCTGAGTTTGCGGTTGTTGAAGAGCAGTTCGTGCCCCTTGCGGCCATTGATCACGTCGGTGGAGAAATAGTCTTTCCAGTCATCGGAGGTGCGTTCGGGGCGGTAGAATCTTTTGACATAGAATACCAGTGCCTTGATGTGCCCGGGAATGGATCTGACAAAGCGGTTGTACTCATCAGTGTACTGGGCCGAAGGGGTGAGCAGCTTGATGGCCGATCCCAGCGTGCGGTCAGGTGAGAGCAGGGGCCTGGCTACCTTGTTGTGTTCTGCAGGATTCAGCCAGCGGTCACTGTAGTCGCGCCGGATAATCTCATCGGCCGCCCTGATGTCTTTGTCGAAGTCATCCACGAAAAACGATCCGTAAATGATTGCATTC
>CALMDN010000336.1 GCA_937864935.1 uncultured Bacteroidales bacterium | reverse complement strand
GGCGCGGCGCACCCTGTCACGCTTATCGAAGCTGGGCCGTGCTTCGTTACCCAGGTAAGAACTGTGGAAACCGAAGGTTATTCAGCGGTTCAGTTGGGTTACGAAGAAGTCAAACCCAAGCGTTTGGCTGGTGGTGAATTAGGTCACCTCAAACGCAACAATCTACCTCCGCTCAAGTATTTGCGCGAATTCCGCGCCAAAGAGATCCAGGTGACAGAAGGCGACAAGATCGATGTCAGCCTGTTTGCGGTTGGCGAGAAGGTGGATGTCTCCGGTGTCAGTAAGGGGAAGGGTTTTGCTGGTGGAGTTAAGCGCTATCATTTGCGGGGTGGACCAAAGACACACGGTCAGTCAGACCGTTTACGTGCCCCGGGTTCTGTTGGCGCATCATCGTGGCCTTCAAGGGTATTCAAAGGAATGCGCATGGCTGGTCAGACCGGAAACAAAAGGGTGAAGATGATCAACCTTCAGATTGTGAAAATAGTTAAAGAGAAAAACCTGCTGTTAGTGAAAGGTGCAATTCCGGGAGCTAACGGATCATACGTAATAATTGAACGATGGAGCTAGCAGTTTACAATACAAAAGGGGAAAAGACTGCGAAGACAGTAACCCTCAGTGATTCGATCTACAACATCGATCCCAGCGATCACGCGATTTATCTCGATACCAAACAGTATCTTGCCAATCAGCGTCAGGGAACACATAGTTCAAAGGAGAAGTCAACGGTTTCGGGCAGCACCCGCAAACTGAAGAAACAGAAGGGTACCGGTGGTGCCAGGGCTGGTAGTATCAAGTCACCGCTGATGCGTGGCGGAGCCCGGGTATTCGGACCTCATCCCAGGGATTACAGCTTCAAGCTGAACAAGAAACTGAAGGAACTGGCCCGCATTTCGGCGCTGAGTTACAAAGCAAAGAGCAACAGCATCATTGTACTTGAGGATTTCACCTACGAGACTCCGAAGACAAAGAATTTTGCCGAGCTGCTGCAGAACCTGAAGCTTGACGGTCGTAAGACACTTATGGTACTGGCTGATGTGGACAAGGCAGTTTACCTTTCTTCACGCAATCTTCAGCGTGCAAAAGTAATCAGGGCCTGTGACCTCAACACATATGAAATTGTGAAGGCCAACAACCTGGTGATACTTGAAAGCACCATTGCAGAAATTGAAAAAACATTTCAGAATTAATCACCGCCGACAGCGCTGATTTTTAAGAACCATTAATCACTGAAACGATGGGTATTATAATAAAGCCGTTAGTAACGGAAAAGATGACAGCCTTGGGTGAGAAACTCCAGCGATATGGATTTATCGTACAGAAGGATTCGAACAAACTGCAGATTAAAAAGGCAGTTGAGGAAATCTATGGAGTGGGTGTTACAGAGGTCAACACAATGAACTACGCCGGAAAATCGAAATCCAGGTTTACCAAAGCCGGGGTTGTAAAAGGCAAGGCAAACGCTTACAAGAAGGCTATTGTAACATTAGCTGAAGGTGAAACAATTGATTTTTATAGCAATATTTAAAGATAATGGCTTTAAAAAAATTCAAACCGACCACATCAAGTCAGCGCTTCAAACTGGTTAGCGCTCTGGATGACATAACTGCCACCAGCCCTGAAAAGAGCCTGTTGCAGCCGAAAAGAAGAAGCGGAGGCCGTAACAACGATGGAAAAATGACCGTAAGGTCCATTGGTGGTGGTCACAAACAGCAGTATCGTTTAATCGACTTCAAACGCGATAAGGAAGATATTCCTGCTACCGTTAAGACGATAGAATACGACCCGAACCGTACCGCACGCATTGCCCTTCTGTTTTATGCAGATGGTGAGAAACGTTACATTGTTGCTCCGAATGGTTTGAAAGTCGGACAGCAGGTTATCTCAGGCAAGGGTGCCCAGCCGGAGATCGGAAATTCACTTTATCTGAGTGAGATTCCATTCGGAACGGTGATTCACAATATTGAACTGAGACCCGGACAGGGAGCAAAAATGGCCCGCAGCGCCGGATCATCTGCCCAGCTGATGTCGCGCGATGGTAAGTTTGCTGTAATAAAACTTCCTTCCGGTGAAACCCGTCTGATTCTTCAGACCTGCAAAGCCACCATTGGTATCGTATCGAACACCGAGCACAATCTTGAGGTTTCAGGCAAAGCCGGCCGTTCAAGGTGGTTAGGACGCAGACCACGTACCCGTGCTGTAGTTATGAACCCGGTTGACCATCCGATGGGTGGAGGTGAAGGAAGGGCTTCAGGAGGACATCCGAGATCCCGCAAGGGCTTACCTGCAAAGGGTTACAAGACAAGGTACCCGAAGAAGGCCTCGAATAAATACATCATCGAAAGACGGAAGAAGTAATCGAAACTTAAACAGCATTAATCATGAGCCGTTCGCTTAAAAAAGGTCCTTATATTGACTATAAACTGGAGAAAAAAGTACTTGACGCCATTACCAACAACAAAAAGGTTGTTATCAAGACGTGGTCACGTGCTTCCATGATATCCCCTGATTTTGTTGGACAGACCATTGCAGTTCACAACGGGAACAAATTCATACCGGTTTATGTAACGGAAAATATGGTTGGACACAAACTCGGTGAATTTTCTCCTACCCGTATATTCAGGGGACACGCCGGCAGTAAAGATAAAGGTAAAAAATAAAGAGGACTAAACCAATGGGATCACGTAAACATAACAGAGCCGAGCTTATCAAAGAAGCAAAGAAGAAAGAATCTTTTGCCAGGCTGATGAATTGCCCTACTTCGCCCCGGAAAATGCGCCTTATGGCCGATATGATCCGTGGAATGAAGGTTGAGCAGGCCCTTCATGTGCTGAAACACTCACCACAGGACGCCAGCGGACGCATGCATAAGCTGTTGCTTTCAGCCCTGGCCAACTGGCAGGCAAAGAATGAGGGTACCCGTATGGAAGACACCAACCTTTATGTTAAAGAAGTCGGTGTTGACGGAGCCCGCTCTCTCAAACGTATCCGTACTGCCCCCCAGGGTCGTGCACACAGGATCCGCAAACGCTCAAACCATGTTACACTGGTTATTGATAACAGGATAGCACAGACTACAGAACAAGAAACTGCAAAACAGGCTTTAAAAACCAATTAATTATTTGTTGAATGGGACAAAAGACAAATCCAATAGGTAACAGGCTCGGCATCATCAGGGGATGGGACTCCAACTGGTATGGAGGAAGGCATTACGAGAACAAACTGGTTGAAGACGATCAGATCCGTAAGTACCTGAATGCCCGTTTATCAAAGGCCGGTGTTTCAAAGATCGTGATTGAACGCACGCTGAAACTCGTTACCGTTACAATTCATACCGCCAGACCAGGTATCATCATTGGAAAAGGCGGCCAGGAAGTTGATAAACTGAAGGAAGAATTGAAGAAGGTTACCAAGAAGGAAATCCAGATCAATATCTCCGAGATCAAACGTCCTGAAATGGATGCAGTTATTGTAGCAAGTGCCATTGCACGTCAGATCGAAGGTCGTGTTTCGTACCGCCGGGCCATCAAGACAGCCATTGCCTCTACCATGCGCATTGGAGCGGAAGGAATCAAGGTATTGATTTCCGGAAGGCTGGCAGGAGCTGAAATGGCCCGCCGCGAGATGATCAAGGAAGGACGTATTCCCCTTCATACCCTGCGTGCCGACATTGATTACGCGATTGCTGAAGCACATACAACCTACGGAAGAATCGGTATTAAAGTATGGATCTGCAAGGGAGAAGTTTACGGTAAAGTTGAGCTGACCCCGAATGTAGAATCAGCAACTGCCGGAAATGCCCGCGAGAAGAGTATGCCGGCGAGGCCGAACAACCGTCCGCAGCGTGGAAACCGCAACAGCCGCGGCCCAAGAAAGTAAGAATTGAAAAAGAGTAACAACAACACGATCAATATCCGATAATAATGTTACAGCCAAAGAAAACCAAGT
>CALMDN010000335.1 GCA_937864935.1 uncultured Bacteroidales bacterium | reverse complement strand
CCTGAGGGATAAACTACCACTTTACCGGTATTTACTGTTACACGTACAACACCGTTGCCGGGTCGGGCATCTACATTGAATGAGGTGCCCACCACTTTGATATCCACCCCTGATGCGTGGATCAGGAAAGGTTTGTCACGGTCGGGACTCACTTCAAAAAACGCTTCACCAAAAATAGAAATTTCTCTGGTATCGCCGGAAAAAACACCGGGATATTTAATCAGCGTATTTCGGTTCAGTATGGCTGTGGTCCCATCGGGGAGGTCTACCGGGGCAGAAATCCCTGTCAGGGAGGAAATCTGTTTCATCTCGGGAGCTTTCTGCAAGGCCTGGAAAACGCCAAAGGCTATCAGAAGCATGGCTGCTACACCGGCAACTGAATAATACGGCAACAACTGACGCAATGTTTTTTTCTCAGAAGGAACGGTGCTGCTTTCTCCGGAATGCATGCGGGTATGGAGTTTCGTCCAGGCTTTGTCTGCATCAAAACGCACATTCCTGCTTTCAGTAAGTACCAGCAAACCCTTGTAGGTTTCATACAAACGCTGATTGGCAGGACTTTTTCTAAGCCATGCCTCGGCCTGCAGCTTTTCACCAGGGGTAGCTTCACCCTGAATAAGCTTGATAATCAAACGTTTATATTTGCTTGTAGAAAAAAGCATTGATTTTAAAAATTCAATTGGTAAGTAATAGACAATCAAACAGGTGTTTACCCCTACTCGATGTTAAAAAAAAAATTATAAAAGAAATTACTAAAACAGCAACATGCTCAAAATCAACCAAAAAACAGGCAGATAATCACGAAGTCTCTCCCGCATAAATTCCAGGGCTTTCGACATCTGAATTTCAACAGTTTTCAGACTTATTCCAAGTTTTGATGCAATATCCTGATACCGCAAGCCCTCAAGGCGACTCATCTCGAAAATCATGCGTCGTTTTTCGGGCATGGAACGCATCAGCCTGACCAGCTGTTTCTCGAGGTCGGCATGTACCAGCGCATCGTGGGCTGAGACCGATTTCTGATCGTCAACCCTGAATCCAACATACTCTTCATATTTCCTGACATGCCCCTGGTATTTGATGTGGTTCAGGGCATGGTTGGTAACAGATTTAAACAGGTAAGCTGTAAGAGAGGTTGTAATGATAAGCGAATCTCTCCTTTCCCACATTTTAAAAAACATATCCTGCACAACTTCTTCAGCAACTTCAGGATCAATGAGATACCTCCTGGCATGCACACATAGCGGACTGTAAAACTCACGAAAAACCGACTCGAAAACCTTTTCGTCTCCCTGCTTTAATGCCAGAAGTCTGATTTTATCCGATTCGGTGATCATGCTGTTTTTTCTTGATAACGAAACAAAAATAAGAATTTATCGGGAGTTTCCGTCAGAAACTCTTTTTCATATGATTTCAATAAATACCGGACTTTAAAATGATCAGAACATATGAACGGAACCAAAATAAAAGCAACGAGATATTATCCGGTTTCTTCAAAAACGTAATACGGCAAATCCCGCAAAAAATTGCAGGGATGCCCGGAAATCATCTTTGCTATGTAAAAAGTACCCTTAAAACTCTTTCACAAGAATCCGGGGTTCGAGCATATCCATCATGGCATACTTCACCCCTTCCCTGCCCTGTCCCGAATCCTTGATCCCGCCATAGGGCATATGATCCACCCTGAAAGTCGGCACATCGTTGATGATTACCCCTCCGGTTTCAATATCGGAGAATGCAGTATTCATCACATGCAGGCTATTGGTGAAAACACCCGCCTGCAGTCCGAACCGGGAATCATTGAGTTGCTCAATGGCTTGGGCGAAATCATCGTAAGGCTCCAGGGTTACAACCGGTCCGAAAACTTCTTCGCCACATACCTTCATATATGGTTGCGTCCCTGTAAGCACGGTGGGCTCAACCAGGGTTCCTTCGCGCATGCCTCCGCACAGCAGCCGGGCACCTCCCGCGACGGCTTCGGCAATCCATTGCTCAACACGCACTGCATTGGCTTCATCGATCATCGCACTGAATTCTGTTTCCGGTAAAGCAGGATCGCCGGTACGGAGGTTCTGTACCAGGTGTGTAAATTGCTCTGCAAACTGAGCGAAAATCCTCTGCTGAACATAAATCCGCTGGGTATGAATGCAAACCTGCCCGGAATAGGAGAAAGCACCGGTGATGCATTTCTGAAGTGCTGATTGTACATCGGCACTTTCGGTAACAATCACTCCGGCATTGCCCCCCAGCTCAAGAACCACCTTTTTGCGGCCGGCTGCAGCTTTCATGCGCCATCCGACCTCCGGTGACCCGGTAAAGGAAAGCAGGGCTATCCGCGGATCGGTCACCAGACGGTTGCCCGTTTCGCGATCCATGGGCAAAACCGAAACAGCACCTTCAGGCAGTCCGGTTTCCGCAATGATTTCTGATAACAGCAGGGTAGATAAGGGGGTTGCCGAAGAGGGCTTAATAATCACCGGGCAACCGGCTGCAATTGCGGGGGCAAGCTTGTGTACCGCCAGGTTAAGCGGGAAGTTGAAGGGCGCAATGCCGGCAACAACCCCCACCGGAAAGTATTTCACCAGACCTTCCTTACGCTCCCCGGCCCGGGTCCAGTCGAGGCTCAGGTATTCAGAAGGCAACCTTCTCGACTCCTCAGCGGCAACCGTAAAGGTCTGAATGGAACGGTCAATCTCACCCAGGGCATAACGCATCGGCTTACCCGACTCTTTCATCAGCAGTAAGGCAAACTCTGCCCTTCGTTCAGCAAGGCGTGTGCGGATGTGCATCAGCGCCTGATACCGTGCGTATGAAGGCAGGTTCTTCATCAGTGGCTTTGCCCTGCAGGCAGATGAAACTGCTTCCTCGAGTTCAGCTGTACCGGCCAGGTAGGTTTCTGCAACTACTTCACCGTTGTATGGATTAATAACCCCGAGCCTTGTGCCTGTAGAAACAAATCTGCCGGCCAGAAAAATATCCATGGACTTTGCGTTTTTCTTACAAAGTTAAAACTGTTTAAGTTTATTGTTATTTATTCTTCCAGAGAATTCCGAATTAAGGAGTCAGAATTCAGAATGGCTTTGATACAAGCCTCTGCTAATTTTCCCACCTTATATGACTTAACGTTCTCCTACTACCTTCTTCCATTTTAGAATCCCGAGTCAGGAACAGACAACAATTTTAATCCTTAGCCTGCACCGAAAAGTCAAAATAGAAGATTTGACAGCAAGTCACCAGGAAACCAACATCCCTGGATGCACAGGCAAACAGGCCTGCCTGGATGCACAGGCAGACAGGCTCAGAGATGCTAATCCCTGAATCCTTTCTTTTTACAGAAAGTGAAAACAAAACATTGAGGCTTCAGCAGACAAATCAGAAATTCAGGAAAATAAAAACTGCTTTTACCTCTGTGGCAGTGGAACTGCACTACAGCAAGATAAAAGCAGTTTTATTCACCGGAGTTTCGCGGCGACGATTATTTTATTTTAATCCCGGAACTCAAACTGTTTCCGGTATTACCCGCAGGTTGTGATTTACCGGCAACGGTTTTGGGTGAAAATCCGTCAGAATCGTAAATTACCCGGCCTTCGCCTTCAGCAATCCAGTAACCGCCGAGGTTATCATAGTTGTTGAGCATGAAATTGGCAAAATAGAGATTCTGGATACCAGTTTCTGTGAGTGTTCCCGATACCACATGGACCATTTTAGCATTGTAACCATAATAGGTAGAGTTCACCTCTGCAAATATGGTAAAATTGTTTCCGGATCCGACGATGAAACCACCCAGACCGGAACCTGATTCAGGTCCGTTTACATAATCAACCTTAATGGTAAGATCATCATTGTTCTGATCATAAAAAGTTACATAATAATCAGCAAAAGCATACCCTACATAGTCTCCGGGCACATTGCTGGCTTTCAGGATAAAAGGGGCACCGAGGTAAGCGCCGTTCAGAGCCGGGGGCGTCTCTCCGCGGTTGACGACCATTCCAAGGTTAACCATTTTGGTGAGGATAGTGTCGGGAATGAGGTTGTTAATCTGGGCAGTAAGGCCATTGTCTTCAACCTTGCTGTCTTCTTCCTTGTCCTTTTTGCAACTCAGGGTTACCAATGCAAATGCCATAAACATGGCCATCAGGGTGTACGTAATTTTCTTCATGTGATTAGAATTTGATGAATAAAACCAACCTATAGCTGTCGGATATAGCTTCTGAAAATGAGCAATGACCTGCTGAATAAAGCCCTAAACAACGAAACTTTTCTTTTGTTGTCAAAGGAAAATAAAATAATGGCATAAAAGCCATGAATTGTGTAAAAGTACACAGACTGTTTGAATTGATTGTTAATTGTTTCCCGGATTCTCTTTTTTCTTCAACACTAAGCTTAAATTAAGGAATCTGATACAGAAATTAAAAGTCTGTTTCATTTTCTTAACTCATTGAGGCATAATTTCAAACAGACGCTGAATCTGAAAAAACCGGTGAATCATCCCCCGCTGTGAAAGGGAGCTCTTTCACTGTTTGCCCAGCTCACCATCGCCTCCAGTACTTTTTGCAGCGCTTTGCCTGAACCTGTAAGGCTGTATTCAACAAAGGGAGGAACTACCGGAAAGGACTTCCGTTGTATGAGCCCATCGGCTTCCAGTTGTTTCAGCTGCTGAATCAGCATCTTTTCGGAGATGGCCGGGATCAGCCTCTTCAGTTCACTGTACCGGCGGGTACCCTCCAGCAGATTGTAGATAATGATGGGCTTCCAGCGTCCGCCGATTTTGCCGAGGGTATAGGTAACCGGACAAACATTCAGCGCCAGCTGCTTGTTTAACTGATTGGTTGATGCTTCTTTAACTTTTGTCATATTAACATACTTTCGGGTAAGTACTTGTATAAAAGTAAGTGCAAATATACCTTTGTTCCATCAAACCTAAAAATAAAAAAATGAAAATTATTGTAACAGGATCGCTCGGGCACATCAGCAAGCCCCTGGCAGAAAAACTTATTGCTGAAAACCATGATGTAACCATCATCAGCAGCAAAGCGGAGAAGGTTAAAGAAATAGAAGCCCTTGGCGCGAAAGCAGCCATTGGTACGGTAGAGGATGTGGATTTTCTGACGTCGGTATTCAAAGGAGCCGATGCGGTTTATACCATGGTACCACCATTTCTCGGGGCTCCGGACTGGAAGAAGCACATTGCCGGGATAGGAGAAAACCTTGCAGCTGCCGTAAAGGCTTCAGGGGTAAAGTATGTGGTAAACCTGAGCAGTATAGGTGCCCACATGCCCGATGGATGCGGCCCGGTGAGCGGGCTCTTCTTCTCCGAGCAGGCAATGAATTCACTGGAGGGTGTCAATGTGAAGCACCTGAGACCGGGATTCTTCTTCTATAATTTTTTCGGCAATATCGGCATGATCAGGCACATGGGCATCATCGGCGGCAATTACGGAGCCGGTGCCAGGATGGCGCTGGTGCATCCCGACGACATTGCAGAAGTGGCTGCAGCTGAATTATCTGCGCTTGACTTCGATGGCAAAACTATCCGCTACATCGTTGGTGACATAAAAACCACCGATGAGATTGCCTCTGTTTTGGGAGCTGCCATCGGCAAACCTGACCTGAAATGGGTGGATTTCACCGATGAAGATACCATGGGAGCACTTCAGCAAAATGGTCTTCCGGCTGATATCGCGAAAAACTATGCTGAAATGGGTGCTGCCATGCGCAGCGGAGAGATGGCTTCAGAATACAATGCCCAGAAGTCATTCACATTTGAAAAAACCAAACTGGAACATTTTTCGAAGCAGTTTGCCGCGGTCTACTCACAATCCTGATCAGAAAAATCAGGCAGATAATGGCAGTCCGGGAGATGTGAATAACATTTTCCGGACTGTTTTGTTAATTGTGTGATGGAGCAGAGGTGCTAAACATTACTTTTGCTTCTCTGTTCCTGTAAAGTATCCAATTTTTAAATTACTGAATCAAAATGCCTCTATCAAAACCATGGCTTCCATGGTTAATCCTCTTTATACTGGCGATCACCTGGGGAAGTTCCTTTATTCTGATCAAGCGGGGGCTTGAGGTATTTCCATCGGGTGAAGTCGGGGCACTCAGGGTGGTGATTACCTGGCTGTTTCTCTTTCCGTTCACGATAAAATATCTCAGGAAATTCAGCAGGAAGCAATGGTACCTCTTC
>CALMDN010000334.1 GCA_937864935.1 uncultured Bacteroidales bacterium | reverse complement strand
TGGAAAACAGATGCGGGTGATCCCCGAACTTCTCTTTTTTATTGATGATTCGCTCGATAACATTGAAAACATCGACAACCTGCTGAAAGCCTGAGTTAAGTATTCACCCAATTCAAGGTCCGTTGAAATTACCGCTCTTCATCGCCTGGAGGTACCTGAAATCGAAAAAATCACACAATGTGATCAATTACATTTCGGGGATATCTGTTGCCGGGGTCACCATCGGCACCATGGCCCTGATCGTGGTTTTATCGGTTTTCAATGGTTTTGAGAGCCTGGTGGTGAGTCTTTTCAACAGTTTTGACCCCCAGATCAAGGTAAGTCCGGTCAGGGGTAAAACCTTTGAGGCTGATGCCTATCCCTGGGCTGAAATTTCCGCATTGAAAGGTGTGCAGCACCAGACGGCCGTGATCGAGGAGAAAGCCCTGCTGCGCTATGGGAAGGCGCAGTTTCTGGCAACACTGAAAGGTGTCGACTCAAGCTATACGGAATGGACCGGTCTCGACACCATGCTTACTGCCGGCAGCCTGATTCTGCAATTCAAAGACCAGCCTTTTGCGGTAGTTGGTCAGGGAGTGGCCTATTACCTCGGATTGAATACCGATGATTACAACAGTTTTATTGAGGCTTATGCACCGCGCCGGACCGGCAACATCGGTATAAATCCTGAAAATGCCTTTAACCGTTCCGACATCAGGGCTGCAGGGATTTTCTCGGTTCAACAGGATTTCGATACAAAATATGTGATCGTTCCCCTGGGTTTTATGAAAGAGCTCTTTGAATATAAAAACGAGTTGACTGCGGTTGAATTGTCTTTCGCTCCCGAAGCCGACATGGAGGCTTTGCAGGAGAAAATCAGCAACATTGCAGGAGCTGACTTCCAGGTGAAGAACAGGCTGCAGCAACAGGAAACGCTTTACAGGATCATGCATTCTGAAAAATGGGCCATCTTTCTGATCCTTTCCTTTATCCTGCTGATCGCAACTTTCAATGTGATCGGTACACTTTCGATGCTGGTGCTCGACAAGAAAAAAGACATCGCCGTGCTGCGCAGCCTTGGAGCAGGTACACGCCTGATCAGGGCCGTTTTCTTGACCGAAGGCTTGCTGGTATCCCTGAGCGGTGCTTTGGCCGGCCTGATTCTCGGAGCAGCAATCTGTATAATACAGCAGCAGTTCGGTATTGTAAAGATCAATGCCGAAGGAGGTTCCTTTCTGATCAATGCCTATCCGGTCCTCATGAAATTCACCGATTTTCTATATGTTTTTCTCACTGTTTCATGTATCGGGCTGATTGCAGCTATAATTCCTGTTTTAAGCCTCAACAGGATCAACCAGGAACGTATCAGCCTTTCTTCCTATTAAAAAATATCCCCGGGCAACCTTTTTAAAAATCCGTGTCTGTCATCTGAACAGGGTGTGCGTTGTTTGATCGTGTCCCGGGCTCCTGTAGGTGCTAAACCGACAGCCAGGTGCAAAAATAAGTACATTGCATTCCGCCTGTGAAGAAAATGATCCCAATCAGCCAATGCTGGCTTACAGCAATGCCGGATTACAGTTTCCTGAAGAAATCAGCCCAGCCTGTTTTTAAAAAAATTGCAAAAGCCGGATGTTGAGTTGCTTTCATATCAGGCATTTGCGGCAAATCTTAGCTTAACTAATAATTATTCAATCATTTAGACACAAACTTTTTTTTCAATTAAAAGTTGGATTGAAATATTTAATACATAGCTTTGTGGGTTACAATAGTGGCCTTCAGGCTATAAAACACATCATCAACAAAGGGATTGCTACCATGAAAAAAACTCTACACTTTACTGCGTCGTTAATCATTTTCAGCCTGGTTCTGCTTTTGAATCTGAGCTATTCAAGTGCACAGAATACTCCGGTTCAGCAAGGCACCGGAGGTATCTCAGTCATTAAGAGTGATTTTGACGGAATTCAGCTTTTAAACAAGCTTTCAGTATTCAGTCATTTTGAGGTATCCACCGAAGCCGGTAACTTTACTGAGCTGAAGGCATCGGGATACACCTATACCCAGGAACCGGGCCTTCCCAAACTTCCTGTAATGCGGAAACTGATAGAAGTACCCTCCGGAGCTGAAATCATTACCGAGGTCATTTCTTTCAATCAAAGAGAGATCAGCCTGAGTGAGCTTGGTATCTCAAATCAGGTGATGCCGGCACAGGCTCCTGTTGCAAAAAGTTATACCGGAAAAGTTCCCTTTGTTATTAAAAGTGAAGTGTACAGCAGCAACCGCTATTATGGCAAACCCCTGGCTGCAGTTCAGGAGGTCGGTTTTATGCGCGGAACCCGCATGGCAAGGTTGGAAATCGCCCCGGTAGAATACAATCCGGTAACCGGTATGCTGAAAGTATACGACAACGTGGTAGTAAAAGTAACTTTCAAAAACGGCAACTATGCCGAAACACAATACCTGAAGGAAAAGACCCGTTCACCCTATTTCGGAAACCTTGGAAATTCTCTCCTCAACAAACTGGATGCAGGTTCGGGACAGCGCGAGAACTTTACCCGTTACCCGGTAAAATATGTGATTGTCTCCGATCCGATGTTCGAAAGTGCTCTTCAGCCATTCATCGATTGGAAAACAAGAAAAGGTTTTACAGTCATCGAGGCGTATACCAACATGCCCAATGTCGGTACAACAACCACTTCTATAAAAAACTATCTGCAGGGTCTGTACAATGCCGGAACACCGGAAGATCCTGCCCCTACCTTTGTCCTTTTCGTGGGTGATGTAGCCCAGATCCCCGCTTTCAGTCAGGGAGGCCATGCTTCAGACCTTTATTACTGCGAATACACCAGCGATCACATTCCTGAAATGTTCTACGGACGTTTTTCAGCAACCAATGTCAATCAGCTTCAGCCTCAGATTGACAAGACCCTGATGTATGAACAATACCAGTTCCCCGACCCTGCCTTCCTTGGCGAATGTGTGATGATAGCCGGTGTTGACGGAAGTTACGCAGCAGTTCACGGAAACGGCCAGATCAATTACGGTACCGACAATTATTTCAATGAAGCCCACGGCCTGCTCAGCCATACCTACCTTTACCCGGCGTCAGGCAGTGCTTCAGCAGCCATTATCCAGAATGTAAGCGATGGCGTTTGTTTTGCAAATTATACTGCCCACGGAAGCTCCAGCGGCTGGGCCGATCCTTCTTTTGAGATTTCTGATATCCCCGGCTTACAGAACAACGGCGAATACGGCCTGCTAGTGGGTAACTGCTGCCTTACCAGCACCTACAACACCAATTGTTTCGGTGAGGAACTGCTCAGGGCTGCCAACAAGGGTGCAGTCGGATACATCGGTGCTTCCAACAGTACCTATTGGGACGAAGATTTCTATTTTGGTGCCGGAGTGAAGGATATCGTTGTGAATCCGGTATACAACGGGGTATCGACCGGTGACTATGACCTCTCGTTCCATGAACATGGAGAGCCCTTCTCAGAATGGTTCACTACCCAGGCACAGATGGTCTTTGCCGGCAATATGGCCGTTACTGAAGGAGCCCCTTCATCCATGGTATACTACTGGGAAATTTACTGCCTCATGGGCGACCCGTCACTGATGATTTATTTCGGGGTCCCGGATGCCATGAGTGTAACCTATGAACCGCTGATGCCGCTGCAATCGACAGAATTTACCGTCAATGCAGAGCCTTATGCCTATGTTGCCATTTCAAAAGACGGTGTTCTTTACGGAAGCGCCCTTGCCGATGACATGGGAGTTGCTGTGGTTTCACTCGATCCCATCTCTGTACCTGGTGATGCAGAAGTGATTGTTACCGCCCAGAACAAGCAGCCTTTCATCGGTTCTGTGGTTGTTGCTTCTCCCGAAGGTCCCTACATTCTTCTGCAATCGCAGCTGGTAAACGACGCCAATGCCAACGGGAACCAGTTACCTGAATATGCCGAATCTTTCGGATTCAATATGTCGCTCAAAAATGTAGGTAATTCTGATGGAAGCAACCTTACAGTTACCCTGAGTACCGACAGCCCCTACGCCGAAGTGAAGGAATCGGTTGAAAACTGGCCCGACATTCCTGCCGGTGAAACGGTTGGTCTTGAATATGCTTTTGAAGTTACTGCCAGTGACTGGCTGCCCGACCAGCATCCAGCCGTTTTCACACTCACCATTTCCGATGGCAGCGAAACCTGGGTTTCTAACTTCACTGTTAAACTGAACTCTCCGGTTCTTGCACTTGAAAATATCATCATCGACGACTACCTCAACGGAACCGGCAATGGCAACGGAAGACTCGATCCGGGTGAAAATGTTGTGATTTCAGTTCCTGTCGACAACATCGGGCACTGTGAAGCTCCTGCAACGGTAGCTCATATGTTTACCGATTCAGAAGGCATCAGCATTGATCTGATTGAATACCAGATCGGAAATATACCAGGCAATGGAAATACGCTGGCTGCACTTTACAATGTTTCGGTAAGCCCGGATATTCCTTCCGGAACACCCGTCAACCTCTACTTTGCTGCTGAATCAGGCCTTTACAACACCTCCGAAGTCTTTACTCCCGCCGTCGGACTGGTTGTTGAAGATTTCGAAAGCGGTAGCTTCGCTTCCTACGACTGGGTCAACAACAGCTCCTCACCCTGGACCATCACCGGAACCTCTGTCAACGGAGGACTTTATGCTGCCAGATCCGGTGCCATTGGCCACAGCGCAAGCACCTCGCTTCAGATTACCATGAATGTTGGCTCCAACGACAACATTACCTTTGCCAGGATGGTTTCCAGCGAAAGCGGATATGATTTTCTGAAATTCTATATTGACAATGTTGAGAAAGGCTCCTGGTCAGGAGATGTAGCCTGGGGCAATGTCACCTATCCCGTAACCCCCGGAAATCACACCTTTAAGTGGACATACAGCAAGGACGGCAGTGAGACGGGCGGTCAGGATGCAGCCTTTATTGACGATATCTTCTTCCCGAGCGGAAACTCAGGTGGAGGCGGAACCAGCCTTACAGCCACTGCTTTTGCCTATCCTGACCAGATCTGTGCTTCAGGTACTACCCAGCTGTTTGCCTTTGTTACCAATGCCAACGGTGCTGTTACCTATGCCTGGAACCCGGCAGAAATGCTGAGTAATGCTGAAATATTCAACCCGATAGCAACCCTGACAGAAACCACTGACTTCACTGTTACAGTGTACAATCTTCTGAACTCAACCCAGGCACAGATATCCGTTACAGTAAACGAAACTCCCGCCACACCGGTAATTGAGCAACAGGAAAATCAGCTCATATCAAGTGCAGCTGAAGGCAATCAATGGTACAACCGCGACGGAATGATTGAAGGTGCTACTGCTCAGGTATTTGAGCCCCAGGTATCTGACTATTACCATGTTGTGGTAACCTCTCAGGGTGGCTGCTCTTCGGAAGCCTCCAATGAGATTTATGCCACCGTGGTTGGTGTTGAAACCGTCAGGATCAGCAATTCTCTTGGCGCTTTTGTAAATGCTTCAACAGGCAATATTCATGTTGATTTCAGCATTGTTAAAAACAGTCCGGTACAGATCAGCCTGCTGAATATCCTTGGCCAGCAAACCGGTATACTTGCAGCTTACAATGAAAAAGCCGCCGGAAATCATTCGCTGAAAGCTTCTGCCAATGACCTGAAACCCGGAATTTACTTTATCCGCCTCCAGGCCGGTGATTATAATGCAGTCCGCAAAATCGTTATATCCGAATAATCTTAAAAAGACCATACCATGAAAATATTCCGGAATTTTTTCCTTTTAGTGTTGGTAGCGGGTTTAAGCGCAGCCAGCGCCCAGAATTGGGTAGGAATAAGCGCTGATCAGCCGGTTGCAGCTGAAACCACCCTGATATCATCGTCGGCCGATGGCTCATTGCTGTCGGTATCGGTGAAAGGGTTTAACCTCAATCAGGTTACCACCGCGAACGGCCCGGCCTTTACCATTGAGGTTGACGGAGCAACACCCTTGCTCGAAAAAGGTATGCCCGATCTTCCAAAGCTCACTGCTTCACTAATCATTCCCGATCAGGCAAAAATGGAAGTCCGTGTTGTCAGCTCCGAATACATCGACTATCCGTTTATGGATATTGCCCCCTCCAAAGGCAATCTCACCAGAAACATCAATCCGGCAGATGTGGCTTACGAATACGGACGCGCTTATTCACGCGATGAATTCTTCCCGCAATCCCAGGCTGGTCTGCGTGACCCATACATCCTGCGTGACTACAGGGGACAGACGGTGATCATCTACCCGTTTGCCTACAATCCGGTCAGCCGTACCCTCAGGGTATACCATTCAATGACCCTTGAAGTGGTCAATGCCGGCACTTCTGCCGAGAACGTGCTTGTGCGCACTCAGCTCCCGGAAGTGATGGATGCCGATTACCTGAAAATTTACGACCGGCATTTCCTCAATGCCTCTGATGGAAGCCGTTATACCCCGCTCGAAGAACAGGGCAACATGCTGATCATTTGTCATGGTGCATTCATGGCTGAAATGGAAGACTTTGTCGCCTGGAAGAAAACCATCGGCATTCCTGTTGAAATGGTTGATGTTGCTACCATAGGAGTCAATTCAACTGCCATTAAAAACTATGTATCAGAATATTACACTACCAACGGTCTCACTTATCTATTGCTCGTCGGCGACAATGCCCAGATACCAACAGTGACCACTGGAAGCATAGGTGGTCCGTCTGATCACGCTTATGGATACCTGACTGGAAACGATCACTATCCTGAAATTTTCGTTGGCCGGTTCTCGGCTGAAAACACAACCCAGGTAGCAACCCAGGTTCAGCGTACCCTTGAATATGAGCAAAACCCGGCCATTACAACCGACTGGTTTTCCAAAGGTGTTGGTATTGCTTCCGACCAGGGCCCAGGAGATGATGGTGAGTACGATTACCAGCACATCCGCAACATCCGTACCGACCTGCTTGGTTTCACCTACACGACAGTAGCTGAACTCTATGACGGCAGTCAGGGAGGTGAAGACCAACCCGGAAGCCCGAATTCAACCTCTGTATCAACAGAACTCAATGCCGGTCGCAGCATTGTCAATTATACCGGACACGGAAGTCAGACTTCATGGGGATCATCAGGCTTTTCAAACAGTGGTGTCAACGCACTGACCAATAACAACATGTGGCCGTTTATCTTTTCGGTTGCCTGCGTTAACGGCGATTTCCTCAACGGTACCTGTTTTGCCGAAGCCTGGCTGAGGGCTTCCAATGCCAACGGACCCACCGGTGCTGTTGCTACCCTGATGTCAACCATCAACCAGAGCTGGAACCCTCCGATGGAAGGCCAGGACGAAATGAACGACATTCTTGTTGAAAGCTACTCAGGCAACATCAAAAGAACTTTTGGCGGTGTTTCGATGAATGGCTGTATGAAAATGAACGATACCTATGGCTCAGATGGAACCGAAATGACCGATACCTGGCTGATCTTCGGCGACCCTTCCGTTGTTGTAAGAACTGCAATGCCCACATCAATGGCAGTCAGCCACGATCCTGTTGCATTCATTGGTTCAACCCAGTTTGTTGTTAACTGCGATGCCCAGGATGCACTTGCCTGCCTTACCATCGATGGTGAGATCATCGGAACCGCTACTGTTAACGGAGGTTCAGCCATACTTACTTTCCCGGTGCTAAACAACGTGGGAACCATGAAACTGGCCATTACCGCCTTTAACCGGCTTCCTTACATTGAAGACATTGACATCCTCCCGCTGGAAGGTCCTTATGTTGTGTATGAAAACAACTCGATCAATGATGCAAACGGTAACGGGAATCTGCAGCTCGATTACAACGAAGCCGTTAGCATTGCCCTCGGCCTGAAAAATGTTGGAACCGATGATGTGGCCGACATTGAAGTAAGTATCAGCAGTGCCGATGAATTTATTGTTCTGAGCGATGCAACTGAAACCTACCCGCTGATAGAAGCCGGTCAGACCGTAGCCATAACCGATGGCTTTGCTTTCAGTGTCAGCAATGATGTCCCCGACGGGCACTCCATTTTGTTTGACTATACCGCTGTTTCAGGTGACAACCAATGGACAGGTAGTTTCACCATTGTTGCTCACTCGGTAGTGCTGAATTTCGCCGGTTCACAGGTGAGCGATGAGCAGGGTAACAACAACGGGAAAGCCGATCCGGGCGAAACCTTCCAGTTACACCTTTCGGTTCTGAATGCAGGAACTGCACCGGGTTATAACCTTACAGGCCAACTGACTACCGAAGACCCCTATGTTATTGTGAATGTCGACAGCCTCAGCTATGGAACCATTGGCGGTTATGAAACCCTCTCTGCAGTTTTCACTGTTACTGCATTACCAACTACCCCAACAGGCCATATCGCAGAGTTTTCGCTGCTGATGACCTCCGACGGAGGATTTGAATCTGTTGCTCCGGTTACAGTAATCATTGGTCAGATTCCTGTGCTTATCATCGATCTTGATGGCAACCGCAATTCAGGACCCGTGATTCAGGGCTGTCTCACCAATCTTTCTGTATCCGCTGATTATGTAACAAGCTGGCCATTGGTACTCGGGCCGTACCAGTCGATCTTCGTTTGTCTCGGTACCTATTCCGACAACGCAGTTCTTACCGATACCCAGGGACAGATTCTGGCCAACTTCCTTAACGCAGGTGGTAAACTTTACCTTGAAGGCGGAGATACCTGGGCTTATAACACAGCTACCCCGGTTCACCCGATGTTTAAAATAGAGGGTGATTCCGATGGTTCAGGTGACCTCTCCACGGTTAACGGAATGTCAGGAAGT
Organism: uncultured Bacteroidales bacterium; assembly: GCA_937864935.1. Taxonomy (GTDB): domain Bacteria; phylum Bacteroidota; class Bacteroidia; order Bacteroidales; family Lentimicrobiaceae; genus Lentimicrobium. The sequence goes on along the minus strand of CALMDN010000334.1, from coordinate 956 downwards.
ATGGTTGATGGCATGTCGTTTGGCTATTCGGGTGACAACAGCTACATCGACCGGATTCTTCCACTCGACAATGCCATACCCCTCTTCCAGAACTCTTCACCCCAGTATTATGCTACCATTGCCTATGATGGCGGAACCTACAAAACCATTGGTTCATCGTTCGAATTCGGAGGCCTGCAGGATGGAAGTGATAATTCCGTTAAAGACAGCCTGATGATGCACTACATTGAGTTCTTCGGCATCTCGGGTGCTGCGCCATTGCTTGCCAATTTCCTCGCCTCCGACAATGAAGTCTGCGAGAATGAAGCAGTGCTGTTTACCGATTTCTCGGCAGGAAGCATCACCTCATGGGAATGGAGCTTCCCGGGTGGAACCCCTGAAACATCAACCGATCAGAACCCTTCGGTTACTTACGCTGAACCTGGAATTTACGATGTCTCTTTAACCGTGAGTGATGGTATAAATTCAAGTTCATCCATCAAATCAGGATATATCATAGTTGACTTCTGTATGGGTAATCAGGAACCGGAAAAGCGCGGTTCAGTTCAGGTTTATCCCAACCCTGCCACCGGATCCTTCTACCTGCTGACCAGAGACATTCATGAGACTTCGCAGGTTCAGATTATAAATGCTTCTGGAATGGAAGTGCTCAGAACCCGGGTTGAAGGAAGCACACTGACCCATTTCGACCTGCCTGGCATTGCCCCGGGTGTTTATTTCGTTACAGTTGTTTCAAGTGATAATGTTAGCTCACTGAAACTTGTAATCAAATAGTCAGTTGATTAAAACACAAAAAAAGGGAGAATCATGATTCTCCCTTTTTTTGTGTTTAGGTTAAGAATTCTTTCAAGGGTTTTTAACATTTTTTAAAATAAAAGGTAATATAGTACCGATATTATTGCTATCTTCGCACATTCTAAATCATAGCTAAACAGGGATATTTAGCACCACTTATA
>CALMDN010000333.1 GCA_937864935.1 uncultured Bacteroidales bacterium | reverse complement strand
AGATGCCCTGAAATCCTCGGCACGCGCACTATCCGTTTTGCCGGTTCACCGCAGCCAGAACCTTAAGCATGCCATCGATTACCTGAAAGAGAGCGGGCTGAGGATTGTAGCCGCCTCTGAAAAAGGACACAAAAACTTCTACGAAGCAGATCTGACCGGACCACTGGCCATCATCATGGGCTCGGAAGAAGACGGTGTTTCGGGGGAATATCTGCGCCGTTGCGATGAGATCCTGAGAATCCCCATGCGAGGGAGTATTGAATCACTCAATGTATCGGTTGCCTCTGGCATACTGTTGTTTGAAGCTGTAAGGCAGCAGGCATAACTTAACTTACTTTCCGCAACGCTATTGGGTTATGAAAGTCAGCGACAGATTTTTGAAGAATATATTAAACGACCCGGATCAGCAGTACCGGGTCTTTGTACCGCTGATTCTGCTCACGGCCCTTCTCCTGCGCATTACAGGGCTTGGATTCTCCTATTCGAACGATGAGCTGAGTGCACTGATCAGGGTAAGATTTGACTCTTTCGGCGAACTCGTGTCCGGAGGATTTTACGTTGATGGTCATCCAGGCGGGATACAGGTGTTCTTGTATTATTGGGTAAAACTGTTCGGCATGGGTGAATGGGCGGTCAGGCTGCCGTTTGCCCTGGCCGGGGTTGGGGCTGTTTATTTTGCCATCAGGGTGTTCGGACAATGGTTCGGGAAAACCACCGGGCTGCTTACCGGTACTTTTCTGGCATTTCTTGAATTTCCACTGGTGTACAGTCAGATCGCCCGTCCTTACGGCGCCGGATTGCTGTTTGCCATGATGATGACCCATTTCTGGACCCGGCTGCTTTTTGATGAAAAACCAAGGATATCCCTGGCGGTTGCCTATGCTTTGAGCGCTGCCGCCTGCATGTATACCCATTACTTTTGCTTTCTGCTGGCGCTGATAGCCGGTTTTACCGGACTCTTCCACATCACCCGGAAATCAGCCCCGTATTACCTCGGTGCTGGTCTGGGGGCTGCACTGCTTTTTTCTCCACACATCTACATCACCCTCAACCACCTTGGCATCGGCGGTGTTGGCCTGTGGCTGGCAAAACCGGAGAACAACTGGCTCCTGAAGCATATCCTTTATATTTTTAATGATTCAGTAGTGCTGGTATCCTTTGCCATCACTGTTTTTCTCACCAGCCTGTTCTACTCTTACAGGAAAGCATCTTTTTCGCGGTTTCACCTGTTTGCTTTGCTTTTCTTCCTCCTTCCCTTTCTTATCGGTTTCTTCTATTCAAGGATGGTAAACCCGGTGCTTCAGCACAGCGTGCTGATATTTTCCTTTCCGTTTCTGGTTGCATTCCTGTTTTCATTTACCGCGAATCTCCCTTCCCGGCCTGCTGCAGTTCTCATCCTGGTTTTATTGGTCGCCGGCCCGTTACACACCATCGGGGTGAATCACTATTACCGGAAACAACATTTCGGTGAATTCAAAAAAACAGCCATATTGATCGATCAGTGGAACCGGCAGTATGGCGAAGGGAAGATTACCCGGGCCATCAGTGTCAACAATCCCTGGTACATCAATTTTTATTCAGCCCAAACGCCCGGGGGAATCACAGGCTTTGCCCAGTATGAAAACAGGGGTGGTTTGCATCTCGATACCCTTGCCCGTATACTTGACACCACTTCCACACCCTTTTTTATGTATGCCTGGACCAAAATGGTACCCGCTGAAACAGAAGATATAATCAGGGCACGTTTTCCATACATAATTGAAAAGGTTGATTTCGAAGGGCTCTCCGCAGCGACCCTATATGCCCGGGAAGGCAGCAGCAAACGGATCAGTACCGCCGACACCCTTTTGCGGATAGACCTTACCGCCAGTGAGTTTGACATGAGCAACACCGAATTCAGCCCCGGGTACAGTGGCCCGGTTCCAGCCGGCAGGATGGCTGGTAAAGCCAGCCTGGTCGCTTCCGTTGAAATATATGCAGATACCATTCCTGCAGGTGCGTTACTGGTTTTTGATTTTAAAAACGAACAGGGCGAAACCCTGCTGTGGCAGGGTTCCAGAATGGAGCTTTTCTGTAAGCCGGGCCACTGGAGCAAAGTGCGTCTCACAGCAGGCCCTGGTGAGGAAATCCTGAACAACAGCCAGATGAAGGTGTACCTGTGGAATCCGAAGAAAGCACGTTTCACTGCCAGAAATCTGCGGATATCAGGTGAATAGATCCCATACCGTTAACCCATTCCCCTCTTTCATGAAGCTTCATACATTATATATCACCGCAACACTGATTTTATTACTGGCTGCTT
>CALMDN010000332.1 GCA_937864935.1 uncultured Bacteroidales bacterium | reverse complement strand
AAGATCACAGATATTTATGTACTGAGATTTGCCTTGGTATTTGAAATAAATCGAATAAGGGCTGTTTTATCAGAATCTGAAAGGCATAAACACCGGGGTCTGCTTTTTGTAGGCTTCCCAGTCAGCCCGCCCTTCATATTTCTTCTCCAGCATCGGCACTCCGGAAACATAGCGCAACAGCAAGGTTATGGTAATTGGGCTCACCATGGTATAAATTCCATCCACCACAGGCACAGCCATCAGCCAGATGCCCCACCACAACAAGGCTTCGCCGAAGTAATTCGGGTGGCGTGTGAGTTTCCACAGGCCTGAAGTGATGATCTTACCCTTATTCTCCGGATTTTTCCTGAATTTCATCAGCTGGTAGTCACCCGCTGCCTCGAAGTAAAAGCCTGCCGCGAAAATCAGCAGGCCGGCGATGTTGATAAAACCTGGTTCACCTCCACTTTTGCTGCCCAGGATATGCAATACCGGCCATGCAATCACAAGCATGAAAAACCCTTGCAGCATGAAAACCTGCAGGTAACTTCTCAGCACAAAATGCTTCCAGGTGCGGCGCCAGTTGGCATACCTGAAATCTTCGCCCCGGCCCTTGTTTCTCAGAAAGATATGAACCGACAACCTCACTGCCCACAACACCACCATCGCAGCGGCCATCACCCTGTTTATGTCGGTTACCGCTGAACGGAAAAAGAAAAAGAGTGTAAGGACAACAAAGCCGATTCCCCAGAAGATGTCAACAATCGAATTGTCTTTCAGCAACATAGCCAGTAAAAAGACAAGGGTCATGAAAACAAAAACAATCAGTGCGGCTTCAGTATAATAGGCAAACATATCCGGGAGTTTTAGTAGACCCTTATGAAAATCTATCTGGATTAAAAAAGCCGGAAACTCCATGAATCCCCGGCTTCAATTTCTGCTTTGCAGGTTTAATCTTCAAACATGATGGAGAGGGCAACCACACCCGGGCCCACATTCACGCCCAAAACGGGAGAGGCATCGTTGATAAATTCAGGCTCCAGTCCACAGATCTGGCGCATCTGATCGGCATACCAGTTGGCAGTACTCAGATTACGCGCGTGTGAAATGGAATAACCCCATATCTTTCTGCCGGCAGCGAGACTGCGGGCTTTGGCGATCACCAGTTCCATACTGCCTTTTTCAGTAAAGGGTTTACCGAATGCTTCTGTCCGTCCTTCATTGTTCACCGTAACAATCGGCTTAAGGTTCAGAAGAGAACCAATGAGGCCTTTGGTGTAACTTACCCGGCCGCTTTTTACCATGTACTTTATGGTCTTAGAGGAAACAAGCATGGTGGTGTTCTCCGACCATTTATTCAGGTTTTCAGCAATGTACTGATGATCAGCACCGCTTTCAATGGCTTTGGCTGCACGCAGTACCAGGAGCCCGAGTCCGCTGGAAAGCCGTTTGGAGTTCAGCACACTGATGCGCTTTCCGCTGTGTTCAGCCACGGCATGCGAAGCCTTTGAGCTGTTGCTCCAGGTACCGCTGAGCGCGGCACTGATGTGAATCCCGATGATGGATTCGTAATGACTGGCAAGGTATGAATAGCGGTTAAAGAAGTCTTTATAGGCCGGCTGTGCAGTGGATGGATAATCTGAGCTCTTGTCGATCATCGAGTAGAACTGAGCCGGCAGTATGGTAAGCCTGTCAAGGAAATAGTTTTCACCGAAATGTACACTCAGGGGTACTACATGCAACTGATACTTTTCTATGAGTTCCTGAGGGATGTCACAGGTTGAATCGGTAACAATGGCAACCGGAAATCTGGCATTCGAAACCACTTCCTGCTGCATCACCATGTCGTCCACTTTCTGGTAGGTGATGTTGCCAAAGCGGGTCAGGACTTTCATTACTTTGGCCGGTTGGTCGCTGTGGATGTGAACCCGCATTTTCCTTGCTGAACCGGCAACAACCATGGAATCACCCATGTGGGCAATCGATTTGCGCACCTGCGAGAAGTCGGTTTTCTTCTTTTCATCGAGCAGCAGCATGGCTTCGGTGCAATAGCGGTAGGTGATCACATCGTGCGAAACGACTTCAGAATCGGCAATAACCACGGTCTCGCGGCCCGAGAGGAGTTTGCGCAACTCGCCGGCTTTCACGAATTCCACCATACCCTGCAGAAATACCACAAAGCCTTTGGCTCCGGCATCCACCACATTGGACTTGGCGAGTACAGCCAGCTGACCGGTGGTTGCCTGAAGCGATTCAAGTGCTTTCTGATAGGCCTGCGCAAGCAATTCAATAAAATCCTGTATGGTATCTTTAAGGATATAGATAAACTCGGCCCACTCCCTGATCACCGTGATCATGGTTCCTTCTACCGGATTGGCGATGGCTTCATAAGCATAGGTAACGGCCTTCTTGATGATCTCCGCGAAGGTTTCCACGCTCACCGTTTCGTGTTTCTGGATCTCATTGCTGAACCCATAGATAAACTGGGCAAAGATAATTCCAGAATTGCCGCGGGCACCCGTAAGGGCGGCATCGGCAAGGGCGGCTGCCGTGAGTTTAAGGTCTGAAGTAGGGATGGGGCTTTCCACAATCGACCGCATGGTGGAAGCAAGGTTGGTGCCGGTATCCGCATCAGCGACCGGGAAGACGTTGATTTTGTTGATCAGCACCTGATTTTCAAAAATCTTCTGGGCTCCGGCCAGGAAACTGTAGTATAAGGTTTTTCCGTCGAGCTCCGTTACTGATTTTGTCTGAGTGTTCAAAGTCTGAGATTTAATTTGACAGTTTTGAAGCAGATAAACATTGCGCTGACAAAAATGTTGAAGGCCAGGCAGCGTTTAAAGTAAAGTAAGCGAATGATTTATCCCCAATCAATGAATTAAGCCAGTAATTCAGGGTGCAAAGGTAACCCTAATTAGAAAATCATGATGTTAAGAAAACTGCTGTGACGATTTTTTAATAGGTTTTTAATGTATAAAACAAGTTAAATTATTTGTTATCAAGATTTTATATATCTAATACTGTTAATATCTTTTTATTTGATCCGTTTATAATCACCGAGCTTGTTTTCCAGAATTATTGCGTTCAGTTCGGGAACCAGGTCTTTAAAACTGCTTTGCTTTCCACACCGGTACATTTCTGTGAACGGATCTTTATCCAGAATCATGCGCATCAGCTCTTCCGGCTTCGGGGTGTGATCCAGGCGACTGTATTCATAATAGGTCCATTTCAGAAAGGCACTGTGTTCACAGATGCCTCGCCTGTCGAGCAGATATCCGTCCTCCAGTCTCACCGGCAGGGCCAGTTCACCATTCACCAGCAGATCAGTAGGAGCAGGGTAGGAGACTATGGAATTCTTATCGGGAGAAAGTGTAACAGGTACATGAAAGAAATAATTGTCAGACGTCTTGTAAACAATTACACCCGGACCAGTTACTCCAGTTGGTTTTACATTTTTTGATGAAGGATGGCATCCTGAAAACAATGCAGTGAGTGTAATAAAAAGTGCACCAAAACGAAAAATCCGGATCATTGGTAGTTTTTTAATAAATTATGAGTTCAAGTAAACATTCCAATGCAAATATCGGTTTAAAAACCAACATAGAAAGATGTTTTTTTCTGTGTTTATCTGTCATTTGCGGTACGATATTTGAAAAGTAACCGTAAATAAATTGCATCTTCGTCAATTTTCATTAATTTTGCGGTAATGCAACAGTCAACAAAAACTTCAATCTTCTAAACAGAGTGAAATGAAAAAGTCATTAACATTGCTCGCTGCCCTTCTGTTAAGTTTCGGTTTTATACTTGCTCAGGAACCTGTTAAAACAGAAGCTGCCACCCCGAATCCGAATGCACCTGAAATTACCTTTGTCAAGCTGGTTCATGATTATGGGACGCTCTTTCTTCAGGGCGATGGAAACTGCGAATTTGAATTTACCAATACCGGTAAGGAGCCTCTGATTCTGTCGAGTGTTAAGTCATCGTGCGGATGCACTGTTCCCAGCTGGCCACGTGAACCAATCCTTCCGGGTAAAAAGGAATCCATCAAGGTGAAATACGACACCAAC
>CALMDN010000331.1 GCA_937864935.1 uncultured Bacteroidales bacterium | reverse complement strand
CATCGTGGTGGCCATGCAGCATTGCTCGAAAGATGGTCAGTCCAAATTATTGAAAGAGTGTACATTACCTTTGACCGGAGTGGCCTGCGTGAAGAAAATCGTCAGCGATCTTGCTGTCATCGATGTAACACCTCAGGGATTCAGGCTTCTGGAACGAGCCCCGGGAGTAAGCGTTGAAGAGATTCAGGCAGCCACGGAAGGAAGGCTGATTGTTGATGGAGAAGTGCCTGAGATGCAGTTCTGAAAGTCTTCACCAATTGGAGTGGTGAACATTATTGTTGTGGTCTGCGTTTAGAAATCTGAAAAAAACAAGCATGAATTATCCCAAAAAAGTAACCATCGGCGATATCACCGTTCGTGATGGATTTCAGCACGAAGAGAAATTTATACCCACCGAGGCAAAGCTGTGGGTAGCCGAGCAACTGATTTTATCGGGCTTCAAACACATTGAGGTAACCAATTTCGGAAATCCTTCAGGAATGCCCCAGTTTAAGGATGCCGATGAAATCATGAAAAAAATCCGTAAAAGTAAGGCGATTGCCCACCTGATCGGCGGGGTGAGTCTGACAGCCGTGACCATCCGTGAAAAAGCCATAGAGCGTGCCATTGAGGCCCGCAAAGAGGGCTGGGGTCCTGACCGCATACTGCTGATGGTTTCAACCAGCGAATCGCACCACCGGAAAAATTCCGGGCTGTCGCTCGACGATTACTGGACGATGGCCGAAAAATACATTCCGATGGCCCGTGATGCCGGGATGAAGGTAAACGGCACCGTGAGTACCATCTGGGGTTGCCCTATCGAAGGACCAACGAAGATGGAAAAAGCCATTGACTTCACCAAACGCTGGCTCGACATCGGCGCCAGTGATGTGGAACATGCCGACCACGACGGATCTGCTTCACCCGACCGGGTATACCGGTATTTCTCCATGCTGCTCGACAGCGTTCCCAAACCAGAAAAACACATTGTTCACTTTCATACCACCCGAGGCTGGGGTCTCGCCAATGTGCTGGCAGCCTTACAGGCCGGAATGACCAATTATGAGTCAACGCTGGGAGGTATCGGTGGTCAGCCGGCCAACTTTGTGGATGGTGTTCCGGTAGCCGGAACCGGTTCGTATTACTACAGGGATCCGGGCATTACCGGCCTGGTTTGCACCGAAGACATGGTGGTGATGATGGATGAGATGGGTATTGAAACCAACCTTGATATCGACCGTATTCTTGAAGCCGGTAACATGGTGGAACGTATCGTTGGACGCAGACTGCGCTCTGAATCGATCAAAAACGGAAGAATTCCCAAGAATCTGAGCGGAAGAGACTGAAATCAAATAAAAAGTAAAAAAGCTGCCAGACTTACCAGTCAGAAGTTAACTATAATAAGCTTATTCGGGTGAAATTCCGGTTGTGGCTTTTTACTTTCAATTTATCTGATGCATTATCATAAGACCAATAAATAATCAAAGCCGGAATCGCAGCGCTGCGATTCCGGCTTTGGTTATTTTACGCCCCGATCAGAATGGTAAATCATCTTCTTCTTTCGGCATTGCGGGTGGTGGGGAACTGCTGGTTTCATTGCCTGCCGGGGTATAGCCTGATTGTTCGGAGTTGGAACGTCCGCCCAGCATATTCAGCGTTTCGCCTTCTATTTCCGTAATGTACCGTTTCTGGCCATCTTTTTCGTATGAACGACTGCGGATGCGCCCTTCAATATATACCTGCGAGCCTTTTCTCAGGTATTTTTCAGCAACTTCAGCCAATCCCCTCCAAAGAACAATGTTGTGCCATTCGGTTTGTTCTATCTCCTGTCCTTCGCGGTTTCTGTAAGTTTCGCTGGTGGCCAGTGAGAAAGCCGCCTTTTTAACTCCCTTGTCGAAATTCTGTATCTCCGGGTCTTTCCCCAGATTGCCGATCAGAATTACCTTGTTAACTCCTCTTGCCATAAGTTTCTCTTTAAAATTTAGCCTACACAAATATACGGCCAATCAGCAGCAAAATCAATGCTTAATGTTGACTTTAATGAGATTTAAAGCTAAGGTTTTGCATTTCAAGTGTTTGAATAAACTTCTCGACAAGTCTTGATACCGGTAATCCGGATTGTGACCACGGCAGAACCTGAAATCCATCTTCATCAGGTAGTAGTATTTCTGACGGTGCCTCAAGTTTTACCTTGAAAAATCTGGCATGGATAATCTGATGGGTTAAAAGGTGTCTGAAATCAGCCGTTCCGGTTACTGACAATGGCATTTTATCTGCAAAGTATTGCCAGAACGGATCCTGCCCGATCTCCTGAATACTCAATAATTTTCCGGTCTCAAGCACCGGTGGTTCGAACAGATTTTTCCAGATATCTGTTTCGGTGCGCTTTCTGAAAACTGCATGACCGTTGCTGTCGTGAATAAACAGGTAATTGAGCCAGCGGGTCCTTTTCTGTACTTCCTTCCTTTTCGCAGGAATGCTGGCTGTGAGATTCTGATTGAAGGCTACACAGGATCTTTGGAAAATACAGTCGCTGCATAATGGTTTTGCCGGTTTGCAATGGATAGCACCGAATTCCATCACCGCCTGATTGAAATCCCCGGGGTTTTCATGCGAAATCAGTTCTCCGGCCCTGGCAAAAACTTTTCCGGCGGATCCGGAAGATCCTGCCGGATCGTGAATGCCGAAAATCCGTGAGATTACCCTGACAACATTGCCATCCACCACAGGTCTGGCTTCTCCGGCGCAAATGGAAGAAATAGCCGCGGCAGTATATTGGCCTATTCCCTTTAGTTTGAGCAGAGTTACATAATCAGAAGGAAAAACAGCGTTCATAGAGTCCCTGACAAACATGGCTGTGGCGTGCATATTCCGTGCACGGCTGTAGTATCCCAAACCTTTCCATACCAGCAGCACATCCTGTTCGCTGGCTTCGGCAAGGCTGTTGATGTCGGGAAAAGATTCAATAAACCGGAAATAGTAAGCAGTACCCTGATCAACCCTGGTTTGCTGCATAATAATCTCAGAAACCCATATTTTATAAGGATCCTTTGTCTCCCGCCAGGGGAGCTTACGGTGGTTAATATGGTACCACCCGAGAATTTTTTCAGTGAAATTGTTCATGTCAGTAACCGAAAATCACTTAAATAGAGGCAATTGAGGTTAAAAAATGTTGATAATTTTCGTATTGTCTCAAAAAACTTTATATTTGCACCCCGTTTAAAAATTTTATTTTCAAATCATTAAAACAACTCATCAACATGACAAAAGCAGAAATTGTAGCTGAAATTGCTAGTAAGACCAACATTGAAAAGGTTGCTGTACAGCAGACTGTTGAGGCATTTATGGATGCCGTAAAAAATTCTCTGGCCAATGGTGAAAATGTTTACCTCAGGGGATTTGGCAGCTTCACTACAAAGAAAAGGGCTGAAAAAACCGGTCGTAATATTTCCAAAAATACCACCATTATTATCCCGGCTCATTACATTCCCGCTTTTAAACCTGCCAAAACTTTTGTTTTTGACGTTAAAAACAAGGTAAAATAAGCAGTTGTTCACTTAACTAATTTCTTTCATCATGCCAAGCGGAAAAAAAAGAAAAAGACATAAAATGGCGACGCACAAACGTAAGAAACGTTTGCGCAAGAATCGTCATAAAAAGAAATAACATTTCTTAATCTTCGGAAATCCCATCATGTGTGAATAACAGCAGAAGTCTGTTACTGCACATGATGGTATCATTGCAATCATAAATCCGGACAACTTTCCGGAATTTATTGAGCCGTGCCGTTGTATTTTACAATACAAAAAATTTCAGGGTTTTGAATAAGGAGCTGATTATCGACGCAGGTCTTTCAGAGGTGAATATTGCGCTGCTTGAAGACAAAGATCTGGTCGAACTCAACAAAGAGAAAAGCAACAATAATTTTGCCGTTGGAGATATCTATCTCGGCCGGGTTAAGAAGATCATGCCCGGCCTGAATGCTGCCTTTGTTGACGTCGGCTACGAAAAGGATGCTTTTCTGCATTATCTGGATCTGGGTCCTCAGGTGAATTCTCTCAATAAGTTGCTCAAACTTACCCTGACAGGCAAGCCTGAAGTTCCATTGATCGGTGATCTTGAACTGGAGCCGGATATTGAAAAAACCGGTAAGATAACTTCTGTACTTACCTCTAACCAGCAGGTTCTTATTCAGATTGCCAAGGAACCTATTTCGACCAAAGGCCCACGTGTTTCATCAGAAATCTCCTTTGCTGGCCGTTACCTGGTTCTTGTTCCCTTCTCATCGCGCGTTTCTGTTTCACAGAAAATAAAGAGTGTTGAAGAGCGAAACAGGTTGAAGCGTTTGATTACCAGCATTAAGCCCAAGAACTTCGGGGTGATTATCCGTACAGTGGCCGAAAATAAAAAGGTGGCCGATCTTGATGCTGATCTGCGCAATCTGACGGCAAAATGGGATGCCTGTGTATCCAAATTGGCCGGAGCAAAAGCTCCTCAGAGGATTCTGAGTGAAATTGACCGAACCTCTGCCATTCTGCGTGATCTCCTCAATGAGTCGTTCAACAACATTCATGTTAACGATTCAGTGATTTACGAAGAGATAAAAAACTACATCGGGACAATTGCCCCCGATAAAGTGGACATTGTTAAGCTCTTTAAAGGTAAGACGCCCATTTTTGAGCACTTCGGAATAGACAAGCAGATAAAAAACTCGTTTGGTAAAATTGTTACCATCAAAAGCGGGGTTTACCTGATTATTGAGCATACCGAGGCCTTGCATGTAATCGATGTAAACAGCGGCCATAGGGTAAATTCTGAGATCTCTCAGGAAATGAATGCCTTGGCTGTGAATCTGGAAGCAGCTACAGAAATAGCCCGCCAGCTTCGTCTTCGTGATATGGGTGGAATTATCGTGGTTGACTTCATCGATATGCATGAAGGCATGAACCGGAGAAAACTCTACCAGAAGCTCAAGGATGAGATGAGCAAGGATCACGCCAAGCATACCATCTTACCGCCGAGCAAATTCGGTCTGATTCAGATCACCCGTCAAAGGGTAAGACCTGAAATGAATGTTCAGATTCTTGAAAAATGTCCCTCCTGCGGAGGAACCGGTGAAATAAAACCCAGCATCATTGTCATTGATCAGATAGAAAACAACATCCGTTATCTTGTTCAGGATCAGAATGAACCATTCATTAAAATTGCCCTTCACCCCTATATTCATGCCTATCTTATCAATGGTTTTCCATCCATAAGAACCAAATGGTATTTTACCTTTAAACGATGGATCAGGCTGCAGCCTATGCCTTCGTACCATCTGCTGGAATACCATTTTTACAACAAAGCCGGCGATGAGATAAAAATGTGATCCCGCCCGGATGTTGTTCATAAGCAGCTTTTCAAAAATTAACCCTATTTTTGCACTCAGGCCTTGTTAATGTCTGCCGGGCCGGAATACTCTCACTATGGATATTGTTGTCAGCGGAATCAGGCCAACAGGCAATCTGCACCTGGGCAATTACTTCGGTGCCCTCAGGAATTTTATCAAGATGCAGGAAGAAAACCAATGTTTCTTCTTTATAGCTGATTATCACTCACTTACCACGCATCCTACCCCTGCCGATCTGCATGGTAATGTAAAAAGTGTACTGGTAGATTATCTGGCTGCCGGCCTTGATCCGGAAAAGGCTACTCTCTACCTGCAAAGTGATCTGCCGGAGACAGCCGAGCTCTACCTCTTTTTGAATATGAATGCTTATCTCGGTGAACTTGAGCGCGTTACATCATTTAAAGACAAGGCTCGTACACAGCCCGACAACATCAATGCCGGTCTTCTGACCTACCCTACCCTGATGGCGGCCGACATCATCATTCACAAGGCCCACAAAGTACCGGTTGGAAAAGACCAGGAACAGCATCTGGAAATGACCCGCACCTTTGCCAACCGTTTTAACCGCCTTTACAAAACAGAATACTTCCCAGAACCTGTGGCCTATAATTTCGGTGAACAGCTGATCAAGATTCCGGGGCTTGATGGCAGCACCAAAATGGGAAAATCAGAAGGTGAAGGAAATGCTATCTTTCTGAACGACGACCCATCGGTGATTCGTAAAAAAGTGATGAAAGCGGTTACCGACAGCGGACCAACCGAGCCCGGACAGCCGAAGCCCCAGCCAATTGAAAACCTGTTTAATCTGATGAAGGCATTGTCGAAACCCGAAACACTCCGCTTTTTTGAGGAAGCATACGATCAATGCAACATTCGTTATGGTGACATGAAAAAGCAACTGGCTGAAGATGCCATTGCATTCACTGAACCTTTCCGCGAGAAAATTGAATCACTTCGTTCCAATGATGAATACCTGCGCAAAGTGGCGCTGATGGGAAAAGAAAAAGCCCATGAAAGTGCAGCAAAAACGATCCGCGAAGTAAGAGAGATTATTGGGTTTAAACCCTTTTAATCTTGCTGAATTTAAAAAAAGGCTGAACCGCATAAATCTGGTTCAGCCTTTTTTTTCAGAGGAGAAATCAGCGGGCAGAAACTACTTTGCCATTCGATATTTTAATAACAAACGCTTCGGTGAGTCCCTTTTCTATCATCTTCTTTTTAAGAGCAACTGCCTGCTCATAGGTTTGGGTACATCCGGCGATGTATTTATACCACTTACCTGAGAAGTAACTTTTTACATCCTCTGCACCCTTCAGTTCAGGACTGTTGAGAGGAATTTCTGTGACTGAGGCCAGCAGCTGAACTCCGTAGCAATCTGTATTACTGACTTCAGCCTGTACAGATTCCTCTGGTTTTGATTCTGGACTAGGTTTTGACGGTAACTTAATTGTGGCCTGGGTAGTCTGTGCCGGTTCTTCGTTTGATCCGAAACAATAATCAAAGAAATCAGGATCAAACAGATAGACATCAACCTCCTCGCCTACTGTAAACACATCGGGATTAAACCGTTTGTCCGTAACGGGTTTCAGATACGACAGAATTTTAAATTCTGTTCTGCGGTTGGCCTGATGTTCTGCTTCGGAACAATCAACACCATCAGCACATCTGTTTACCAGTCGGGTTTCTCCGTAACCCTTTGCAGTCATACGGGATGGATCAATTCCCTGAAGCATGATATACCGGACTGCTGATTCTGCCCTTTTCTGCGATAACTCGTCATTGTACCCATGTGAAGCCCGACTGTCGGTATGTGATGAAAGCTCGATGGTAATCGGATATTGCTTTAGTACATTCACCAGGTTATCAAGAGGAGGTTTGGCATCTTCGCGGATATACCATTTATCCAGATCGTAATAAATGTTTTCTATCACGAAACTCTTGTTTACTTCCAGTTTATCAAGCTGCAGATCACGTGGGGTTTTCTGAACGGAAGCCGTGTCTTCGGGAGAGATTCTGAAATTCAGACAATCATTGAGGAAGTCAGGTTTTTCGGCTTTGGCTATATAAAGCACTCCTTTTTCAACCGGTGAAGTAAACACACCATCAGGACCGGTTTCCAGCACCTTAACCTTGTTGGTTTTGGTACTGAGTAAAAACACTTTGGTTCCCGGAAGCGGGATTCCTGAGGTTTTGTCTTTTACCATCCCGCTGATATTTAAATTACTGACCGCGAGAGCTGGTTTTGTTTCTTCTCCCTGTTTAACCGGTTTAGAGGCTTTTCTGAAGGCATAAATATCATCACTACCCAGACCAGCCGGCCTGTCGGAACTGAAAAAACCCGAAGCCAGGTCTGCAGCTACGGCAATGGCAAAATCGTCATAAGATGAGTTGATCGGCGCTTTCAGGTTCACCGGGGCACCCCATTCACCATTCTTAAATGAGGAAACATACAAATCAAGCCCACCATAACCCGGATGTCCGTCAGAAGCAAAATAAAGCAGGGTGTCATTCACAATGGTCGGGAATACCTCATTTCCGATACTGTTAATCCCCTTCCCGAGGTTTTCGGGTTCACTCCAGGTACTGCCGTCAAGAACTGACTTGTACAGGTCAGTACCTCCGTTACCGCCAGGTCTGTCGGATGCGAAAATCATGGTTTTCTGGTCTGACAGAACTGTTGGATGGCCATTGGAAAACTGATCGCTGTTGTGTGAAAACTCCTTGTATTCGGGTTTCCCATCAATGAGTTTTGCATAGTATATCTTCAAAACATGGGTTCTCAGGTTTTTTTCACCACGTTTTACCTTCTCCATGGTGGTTCTGGTGAGAAAGATTTTTGAATTTCCGTTAAAAAAGGCGGGGCCATCGTGGTACGTCTGGTTAAACTTCTGCGAAAGCGAAGCTGGTTCTGACATATCGCTCCAGTAATCCTGGTAAAATTTCGGTTCAGAATAATATAGGTCAAGATAACTGAAGTTTGTCCAATAATAAGGCCGGCTATCTAGCAGACTCAGTTGTCTGTCGGAAGCAAGCACAACGCCGTCTTTATAAAAGGCTGGTCCGAAATCGGAATACTTCGAGTTCAGAGAACCTACATTCTTTACTTCGGCCGATGGAGGCAATGAGAGCCAATCATTAATACCAAGGCAATAATCTGCATATAACTTCCCGAAGCTGTTTTCCGGAGCCAGTTCAGAGAACTTCAGAAACGCCTGCCGGGCTTCAGCATACCTTTCAAGACTTCTCAGGGCTTGTCCCAGATAAAAATAGTTGACCGGATCAGTATCGCTGAATTCGGTGGCTCTTAAATACCAAGACCGGGCCTCGTTCACATCATTAATAAATCTGTAGCAATCGGCCAGTTTAGCGGTTGCCTCCTTCCTCACTTTATCATCCTTGCTTTGCGCCGCTTTTTTATAGAGCGGAATGGCTTTGGAGTACCTGAAGAGGTCATATTGCCTGTTTGCCTTATTAATCTGCGGAAAAGCCTGTAGGCCATAAGCCAGAATAATTACCGCGAAAATGATCTTTGTATTTTTCATTCGTCTTTGTTATTAATGCCTGATTACAAAGGTTCAATCATTCAGTTATGCCTTTTATAATCTAAAAATATCGGGGGGTCATCATTCTTGAGTTGTAAATATCAAGGTCGATGCCCAACCTTATTTCGTGAGATCCTTTGTTGTGTGGCTGCAGCTCGTTCAGGTAAATATCGTAGGAATACCCTACCCTGAACTTCTCGCTGATTCTGAACTCAGTCAGGAATACAATCGCTTTCTCCGTGCGATAGGAGGCTCCGATCCAGAAAATATCCCCGAACAACACACTGGCGTTGATATCAAGCTGCAGGGGTGCATTCTTCACAAACTTAGCCATAACCGAAGGCCTGAAAATAATCTTCTCATCCATAGGAATTGCTGCACCAGCCATGCCATAGAAGTGCATCAGAAGCTTTGTATAAGTCGTTTTATTGTCAACCGTTGCCTGTCCGTATTCGTTTTGCAGCAATTGTTTTGACGACAACCCGGCAAAGAACCTGTTGGTCTGGTAATAAACACCGAAGTTGGCATCCGGAACAATCTTCTGTATGTCCTGGGGATTAAAGGTGTAATCCGGGTCTTCGACATTCATCTGCATCCAGTCAAAATCGAAGTACTTAATACCAGCCTGCAGACCTAAGGAGAGGGTTCCCTTTCCCAGAAGCAGCCGATAGGCATAAGTAGCCATCATACCCTGATTAATGGTGGGGCCGAGGGCATCCCGGTATGCATATACCCCCAGTCCTACTTTATTGTTTCGCGTAGCCATATGGGCAGCAACCGTGAAAGTTCGCGGCGCTCCCTCAATCCCTACCCATTGGTAGCGATCGAGCAGATCGATCGTAAGAATTTCACGGCTGCCTGCATATGCCGGGTTTAATGCCAGTTTATTAAACATATACTGGCTGAACAGCGGATCCTGCTGGGCGAAGGCAGAGAAACTGATTAACAGGAAAACTAAGCTGGTTATCTTTTTCATTTTCGTTGATTTTTTAATTTTCAGAATCAGTTTTCACTTCTTACATAAATCCAACCGGTGAAGGTCTGAAGTCCCTTGATCTCTACAATGTAATAGTATGTCCCGTCAGTTACCAGTTCACCATTGGAATTGGTACCATCCCAAACTACATTTACATTATCGTAATGACTCAGGTCTTTGATCTTATCTCCCCAGCGGTTGAATATCCTGACTTCATTGTCAGGGAAGCCTTCAATGCCTTTGATGACCCAGGTATCGTTGGTACCATCTTTATTGGGTGATACTCCGTTATAGATTACGAGATCATCAATACTTGGTTTTGGCAGCACATGGATGTAAACCATGGCGTTGTCACACATAACCGGGATTCCCTTGTCACAGATGGTATAACACAGACTGTCGTCACCGGAGAATCCTTCATATGGTGTATAAGTGATGGTGTTATCGCTGTTGAGAACCACCAGGCCATTTAACGGATATCCGCAGAATGTAACGGTAAGTCCGCTGTTTTCAGGATCGCTGTCATTGCCCAGGATGTTAATCCTGACCGAAGTATTGAACTTTGTGGTATCGTAGTCATCCACAGCTAACGGAGGATGGTTCATTCCATCGATAAACACCATGACGGAATCAAGATCCTGACAACCTGTTACAACATCGGTTACCATGAGTACAAACTCTGTGTTATTGGTCAATGGCATGGTTTCCGGGTTGGTTGCATTGAAATTGATCAGCAGTGATGAGGGTTGCCATGTGTAAACATAGGAACCTGATCCGTTCGAAGCACCGCCATTTAAGACAGTGGACGAATTATACGGTATCGACTGATCGGTTCCGGCATCAGCAATTACGCCTTCTCGGATGGTAATGATCATCACGTCTGTTGAAACCACACTGCCGCAACCTTCGAGGCCAACCACATTCAGGGTAACAACGATGTTACCGGTTTCAAGTGCTGTTGGAATATACGTTGGTGTTAGGGTGTTGATTCCAAGCATCGAACCCTGACCGGTATATGTCCAGTAAAGCGATGAATAGTTGGTCGCTGTTGCACCGAGTATCTGCAACGACTCTCCCTGACATACAAACATATCCGCACCTGCATCGGCTGTCGGCTGACCTTCAATAAACAAGGTCATCTGATCCGTTGCGGAAGAACATCCTTCGGCCGATTCAACGCTTACCGAAAGAATGACCTGTCCGTTGGCAATATCAACAATACCAGGTGTGTACACCGGATTCAGGGTATGCTGATCGTCGAATGTTCCGCTTCCTGTGGTGGTCCAGGTTACTGATACATAATCTGTGCCTGTTGCACCCGAGAGGGTGTAATCACTGCCTGAACAGATTGTTGCATCTTCTCCTGCACTGACTGTGGCCTGTTTCGAGATGGTGAGCACCATCTGATCAGAAGCCGGATCGCAAGGCAGTGCTGAAGTAGCCGTGATTGTAAGTGTTACTGAACCTGCAGCGATATCGGCTGCACCCGGAGTATACACCGGATTCAGACTTGT
>CALMDN010000330.1 GCA_937864935.1 uncultured Bacteroidales bacterium | reverse complement strand
ATCGGGATAGTCCTGTTTTCAACAAGACAGGGACCGGTTATCAAAATGAAATTTTTGATTCTGCTTATTTTTAATCCATTGATTTCAGGGGCCATACAGTAAGTTTTTCCGGAGGTTAATAATTGTATTTGCTTTTCCAGAGGTTTTTCAGTCTCTGGCGGAATTCATTTTCCCTTGCGTTATTGCCCGGGTTGTAGAGTGTTGTTCCTTTTAAATGTTCAGGCAGAAACTCCATCTCGGCAAAATTGTTCTCATAGCTATGCGCATATTTATATTCAGCGCCATATCCAAGATCTTTCATCAGTCTGGTTGGTGCATTCCTTATCGCTAGCGGTACCGGTAAATCACCTTTACTTCTTACCAGGGATATTGCTTCCTCGATTGCAGCATATGAAGCATTGCTCTTTGGCGAGCAGGCAAGGTAAGTGGCACACTGAGAAAGTATGATCCTGCATTCCGGATAACCGGTTTTATGAACTGCATCGAAACAGGTATTTGCAAGTAACAACGCATTGGGATTGGCATTCCCGATATCCTCAGAGGCAAGGATCAGCATGCGGCGGGCGATGAACAGCGGGTCTTCTCCCGATTCGATCATTCTTGCCAGCCAATACACCGCAGCATTCGGATCACTTCCGCGCAATGACTTGATAAAGGCTGAAATTACATCGTAATGCATTTCTCCCTTTTTATCATACATTGCGAGGTTCTGTTGTATGATTTTAAGGGTAATTTCATTGTTTATGACGATAATCCCGTTATCAGCTTTCGATGTACTGAAGACTATCTCAATGGCATTCAGCAGTTTTCTTGCATCGCCACCTGAAATTCTAAGCAAAGCTTCGGTTTCTTCTATCTGAAGACTCACACCGGTACTTTCCTTTATCCTTTCAATGGCTTTGCGGATTATCAGTTTAAGGTCTTCCTCATCAAGACCTTTTAATATATATACCTGGCAGCGGGATAGCAGCGGACTGATGACTTCGAAGGAAGGATTTTCCGTGGTTGCCCCGATCAGTGTAACGATCCCTTTTTCAACAGCCCCAAGGAGAGAATCCTGCTGAGACTTGCTGAACCTGTGAATCTCATCAATAAACAATATTGCATTTGATCCGGATTGCCGGGCATCATCAATGACCTGTCTGATGTCTTTTACACCAGAGTTTATTGCGCTTAATGAGAAAAATGGACGGTTTAGCATCCTTGAGATGATGTAAGCCAGGGTGGTTTTTCCGACCCCCGGTGGCCCCCAGAAAATCATGGAAGGGATCTTTCCCGATTCAACTGCACGCACAAGTACACCATTGACACCGACAAGGTGCTGCTGACCAACATAATCGGAGAATGTAACAGGTCTTAACTGCTCTGCAAGAGGAATCAGCATGTTGATGGATGGAATAAACTTACTTCCGGCAAAGATAAGGCTTAATTTCCCCCGATTGTATGATTTGGGGGCATTTGAATCGACAACTTCCGGGCTCGGTTTCTTATCAGAAATTGAAAAAAAACTTAAAATCTGACGATTTTTTTAAGCCTATTTTAAGGTGTTGATTGATAAAAATTCAATCATATTTCTTAATATATTGATATACAATGATATAACAACATTAAAAAAGATTAAATTTTTTTATAAAACACTTGCTTTTTAATTTCGGTTTTATCTATCTTTGTCATGTTTTAAAACTAACACTCAAACATGAAAACTTTATCACAGATTTTAGTTATCGCAGGAATGGCAACTTTAGTTGCTTGCGGACCAAGTGCAGAACAGAAAGCTGAACAGGCTCGTCTTGATTCAATCAGGGTAGCTGACTCAATCGCAGCTGTTGAAGCTGAAGCTATGAGGGTTCAGGATTCAATCAACGCTGTTGCTGCTGAACAGCAGAGGATAGCTGATTCAATCGCCGCTGCAACTCCAACCAAATAATTATTGGATTTGATGTTAAAAAGAGGGGGTTTTACCTCCTCTTTTTTTTTGAATTTACCTTTTTGAAAAAAGGATTTTTAATGCCAGTTAATGTTTGCTGTGCAAATCACCTAACCATATACAACCATCACCATGACAGATTCAGTTCCAGAAACATCCGATAATAAATTCAGTCAGTTCGGATTTTCAGAAGGGGTAATGCAGGGGCTTGAATCCATGGGTTTTGAAACCCCGACCCCAATACAAAGCCAGATCATTCCCCATGTGCTGGAAGGACGGGATGTTGTAGGTTGCGCCCAGACCGGAACAGGGAAAACAGCGGCCTACCTCTTGCCGATACTTCACCGCATCTCGCAGCTTCATGTTGATGGAATCAACACCATCATCATTTCGCCGACCCGCGAACTGGCCGTTCAGATCGCCCAGCAACTGGAAGGGTTCAGCTATTTTCTCAACGTCAGTTCATTGCCGATTTACGGTGGCACAGATGGGTTTGAATGGGAACAGCAGCGCAAAGCCCTTATCAATGGAGTGGACGTTGTTGTGGCTACACCCGGGAAACTTATATCCTTTCTTAATATGGACATTGTGCCGGTTAAGAACCTGCAGCACCTGGTACTTGATGAAGCCGATAAAATGCTCGATATGGGCTTTGTTGAGGATATCATGCGCATCATCAGCTACCTTCCTGAAACGAAGACCACCCTTTTCTTTTCAGCGACCATGCCTCCAAAAATACGGGATCTTACCAGCCGTATTTTAAAGAATCCGATAGAAGTAAATATTGCCGTATCAAAACCGGCTGAAGGGATTCTGCAGGTAGCCTACCTTGTTTACGACAACCAGAAAACCAAACTGTTATCCTCCCTGATAAAAAACAGGGATTTGCCCAGCATCCTGATTTTTACTTCCAAGAAGGTGAAAGCCAAAAGCATAGCCAAAGATCTGGCCAAAGAGGGCTTTCAGGTGGCCGATATTCACTCGGATCTTGACCAGCGGGAACGTGAAAAGGTGTTACTCGGGTTCCGTAATCGCCAGATTCAGATGCTGGTAGCCACCGATGTGCTTTCACGAGGCATCGACATTGAAAACATCAGCCTTGTTGTCAATTATGATGTTCCCCGCGATGCAGAGGATTATGTACACAGGGTGGGACGAACTGCCAGGGCTGAACAGACTGGTATAGCCATAACTTTTATCAATGACATCGAACAGCAGGCGTTTTCAAGTATTGAAAAACTGATTGGCTATGAAATAAGGAAGCAGGTTCCGCCGGAAGAACTGGGGCCGGCTCCTGAATACAATCCTTCACTTCGGAGAAGCTCAGGAAATTCCAGGTTCAGGCGCAAGCCGGGTGCCAGGAAAGGCAGGAAATAACAGATTTGTTTCTGAATCTATTCTTTTCTATTCAGGAGTTCATGGATTCCCTGAAGCATTATTCTCTCCCTTCTGGCGGGATGACAGTTTCGTGAAAACGGGCAAAGACACTCGGTACAAAACGATTCCCAGCGGGACTGATATAACCGCCCAGATTGCAACAGCAGCAACTGCGGTGCTTCCCAGCTCGTAAAGTACGGCCCATAAATCTGTTTTAAACCGGTTGGCAATGTCGTCAAATGATCCTTTCATTACGTCTGATCCGGTAATGGCAGCCCCTGCTTTGTAGAACGGAATAAGGAGTACCAGCTGCACCGGTGCCACCATGTAATTGATCAGTTGTATAGCACCGAAGTTCAGCCTGAACAGAATAGATGCCAGTGTACAGGTGAGCGAAGAGCCGGGCAGGGGCATCAGTCCGAGAATTACCCCAAAAGAGAATGATTGTGCCAGTTTATCCGGACTTAGTCCGGTTTTCAGAAACCGGTTGAACGGAACCAGCAACCACTTGTTTAGAATTCCGGAAATGGTTTTCACTAAACTGGCATTGAGGGGTCAATATCCCGTGCATACTGATAAATGCCGCCTTCCAGAATGTAAAGATTCTGAACTTTAAGCTTGTCTTTCAGATAGATATAGACCTGATCACTCTTCATACCGTAAATGCAATAAACCACAACTTTAGCGGTGAGGTCAATTTCATTGAGGCGCCCCGGCAACTCAATCTGAGGGATTGAAATTGCAGTATCGATATGGCAAAGATCGTATTGAGCCGAATCCCTTGTGTCAATAATCTGAAGATGTTCCTTTGAATCGAGTGCGGATTTAAGCTCTTCAGGAGTTATGTATTTCATAATAAATTAATTATTGTTGATTATAGTAATGAGCAGAGCCGGTCGACTGTATCTCATCCGATTCTGCAACAATCAGTTTTCTGACTTCATTGGCATAGTCAATCATGTCATTATCCACGACTTCGGCATGAATGGGTCTGTATTTCCTGAGTTTACCAATCATGAGGCCCGCCATCAATTTGAAAAGAGATTTCCCTGCATCTTCCAGCCAGCGGCTTTCATGCCGGAGACCAAGCAGCATTGATGGCCTGAGGATAACAAGCTGATTAAAATTCAATTTTCTCAGAGCAGATTCCATCTGACCTTTGGTTTTAAGATAGAAGTTGGCGCTTTCCGGATGAGCACCAACAGAAGAAACAACAGAAAAGACCTTTACCCCGTTGCTTCTTGCAGATTCTGCAATCCTGACAACGAGTCTCAGGTCAACGTCCAGAAAGGCTTCCCTGCTTCCGGCCTTCTTCATCGTCGTGCCAAGACAGCAAAACAAATGATCGCCCTGAATCAGATTGGCTGTTTCATCCAGATTCTGAGGGTTGAAAACAACCTGCCTGATCTTGCCATGGTATGTTTTAATTTCTTTCCTTACAAAAATCACCACCTGTTCGTAGCGCTCATCCTTCAGCAGAAACTCCTGAATAAAACGTCCGGTCAGGCCCGTGCTGCCAAAAATCAGTGCAGTAAGCTTATTGTTTTCCGACATGCCTGGTTAAGTATTAATTTATTGATTTAAAACAGTTTATTATCGAAGTTTCCCCCGTTTGAGTGAGAAGAATATCCCTGCCATACACAGTGTGGCAAAAACCGTAAAGGTAATGCGGATTCCATTCAGTAGTCCGGTAAGGTCAGATGCATTGCCCGGATTTTTGCCAAGTACCAGCGCCAGAATCAGCAAGGTTATGCCCATACTCATGGTTTGTCCGGTCAACCGCATGGTGCCCAGGGTGGCAGAAGCGATCCCCAGGTCAGCGGGTTTTACCGAACTCATTACTGCATTGGTGTTGGGTGATGAGAAAAGGGCGAACCCGATTCCCAGTAACATCAAAACGGCTACAATCAGGGAGAGTCCTGTATCTGACGAGATAAAGGCGAAAATTGCAAGTCCGGCCACCGTTATAATCATTCCTGC
>CALMDN010000329.1 GCA_937864935.1 uncultured Bacteroidales bacterium | reverse complement strand
GTAGTTGTTGTCCTGAAAAACAAAAACCACCGGTAGTTTTTCGTTTGAAGCACCATTTATGGCTTCATATACATAGCCTTCAGAGGTGGAGGATTCTCCCTGGGAGCTGAAGGCAACGGCTTTCGCACCGTATTTCTTTATTGCCCGGGCAACTCCAACAGCATGAAGTGTATGATTGCCGGTGGCAGACGAAACGTTGTGGATGTTCCATGCCGGTTTGGCAAAGTGATTCGACATGTGGCGGCCGCCGCTGGCAAGGTCGGTGGCTTTTGATATGCCGTTGAGGATTATTTCTTCTGCACTGATACCCGCGGAAATTGCGGTCAGCATGTCGCGGTAATACGGAAAAAGATGGTCGTTGTTTTTCTGAAACACCTGTCCGAGTGCCAGTTGTATGCCATCATGACCGGCATAGGGTGCATGATACGACCAGCCTAAGGCCTGTTTGAGGTAATTGGGGGCGCGGTCGTCCAGCTTGCGCCCGAGCGACATCAGGTAGTACCATTCCTTGAGTAATTCCTTATCGGTATTCTTAATTCCAAAATCTTTCATTAGTGTAAATCGGGTCAGAAAATAATTAATTGTTACTGCGCTAACAATCGCAGACATCCAAACCGTAATAACAACCCTGTAACCGGTTTGTTCAGATGGCCTTGTCAGTTTTTATGGCCTGTTTACCTGCTCAAAAGGCCGGAACAAGGATGGAAGCCGGGAAGTAGCTGGTTATTATAATTTTACGCCGACGGTAAAATGGGTCTGCTCTTTAAAGGGATTGTACACAAAGGCAGTTTTCACTGTGACTCCGTATTTAGTCGTGACAGGTATTTTTCGGGCAGCGGAGATTCCGGTATTGATCAATGAAGCCTTGTTTGCGTAATAGCTGCTGAAGGGGGTAAGCCCTGCAAAAGCCCTGAGGTTGAATTTGCCGGGGGAGAACGATACTGAAGGTTCTATGTAAGTGGAAAAGTTGTTTCTGCCTGTTTCCGGATCCAGGTCATCGCCATACACCATCACTGCGGCCAAAAGGGCAAAAGGATGTTTGTCAGGATCGGCATATTCTGCGTTCAGGTCGAAGGTGTGCCGGGTTCTGCCTTTTCCGATTTCAAAAAAATCGAAATTCTGAACAGGATTTGCCGGACAGAAATAATCGAACAGGGTAAAAGTGAAGTTATTCGCTGAGCAGGAGAAATACAGGTCGAGTTCAGTATAGCTGCCATCGGGGCACCATGCACCCCACACTCCGGTGGTAAACCGGCCAATCTGATATTCAAGGCTGGGCTGAAAGCTGACCGAGGTGCCGTTGGCCGATCCCCTCCACAGGTGTTTGCTGTAAATTTCGCCGGAAATCTGAAGCTTACCGCCTGAAATTGAATCCTGACCAATAACTGCTGAAGAAATCAGAAAGAAAGTACACAGAAAAAGTAATGTAAAGCGTTTCATTTCAAATGTTTAACCATGTCTTGAAAAAGTTTGCAAAGTTAATCAAATGCATCTGAATGCCAATGCATTAAAGCAAAGATTTTTTACTCACGTATGATTTTGTATTCTCCGCTTTCTGAAAGCCGGATGATGGTTGAAGCCTTGGCCTGGATAAACTGGTCGCGGTACAGGCCAACGGTGTAATCTACTTCTTTGATGATAGATTCAGCTATCCTGCTGAATACCAGCGGGGCTTCTTCACCGGATATGTTGGCAGAGGATGAAATTACCGGTTTCTGAAACAGCTCAATGAGTCTGCTGCAGAAGTCATCTTTCACAATCCTGATGGCGATGGTGCCATCGGCTGCGCCAACATTTTTCGGCAGGTTGCAGACATTGTCGTAAATTACAGTAACCGGTTTGTCGATGCTTGCAATCAGGTCACCGGTGATCTCCGGAACTTTCCTGACGTAATGCGCCAGCATGTTAAAACCGTTTACCAGAATGATCAGGCTTTTGTTTTCCTTACGTTTTTTGATTTTATAAACTTTCTCAACAGCTTTGTAATTGGTGGCATCGCACCCGATCCCCCAGATGGTATCGGTAGGGTAGAGGATTACCCCTCCGCTTTTCAGAACTTTTACTGTTCTTGCAATTTCCGCTTCAAAAATGTCGTTCATAAATCAAGTCGATCAAGTAATTGTTTCCTTTCTATTGACAAAGCGCAACTGAAATGCTTTTCGGGGCACTGCCTGTGACCGTGAAGACCGCATGGCCTGCAGCTGAGTGAGTGCCGGGTTTCAACCACCGAGGCATTGTCGGAAAGAGGGCCAAACCCGAATTCCGGGACGGTAGAGCAGAAAACTGCTGTAACCGGGGCATTCACCGATGATGCCAGATGCATGGGCGCCGAATCGTTCACGAAATTCATAACGGCTCCTTTCATAACGTGTGCCGACATCAGAAAGTTTAATTCACCGGCCAATACTTTCATATTTCGCGTTCCTGACCGTGTTCTGATGGTTTCGCAGAGCTCCCTGTCATCTTTGCCTCCGAGTAAAACAACCCGGATTCCGGATGGTAAGGCCTGTATAAATTCGATCCATTTTTCTGCCGGATACTGCTTTGTAAACCAAAGTGAGGATGGGGAAATGGTAATGTATTGATTGTTAAATAGCTCTTTTATATCGCTTCCTGCATTTTGCGGATCAGGGTAGAGCACAGGTTTCGCCTGCCCTATACCCTGAATCCAGGAGATCAGCCCGAAATTTCTTGTGATCTCGTGCCCGGCAGGGGATTTGTGGCTGATGATGTGCCTGCATTTGTGGTTAAAGGCAAAGGAAAAAGGGTTTTTATCGAACCCGCAACGGTGAGGAGCACCAGACAAGGCAGTAATCAGGCCACTGGAGGCGAACCTTTGTACATTGATAACGGCATCATACCCTGTTTTCCGGAATTCTGATATCAGTTGGAACAGGTTACGGTACTTTCCTTTGCTTTTGTCGAAAGTGTAAACTTTCCGTATGAACGGATGCCCTGCAAAAAGTCCCTGATAGCCGTTTTTTATGAGATAATCCAACTGCAGGTCAGGGTAAAGGCTGTGCAGGCTTTCAGCCAGCGCGGTTGAAAGTATGACATCGCCCAGGGAGGCAGTCTGGATGATCAGGACCTGTTTCAGCAAAATAGTTTAAGTTAGATTTTTAAGCCTGCTCCGAAAAGTCAAAAAAGTAGATTTTACACCAGGACTCCAGGACACTAACCTGCCTGACTAAGTCAAGCAGACAGGTTTACACAAAGTATTGCATATCATTGCGTTAAAATTAGAGATGTACTGCCTGTATGCTCAGGCAGACAGGCCTGCCTGTATGCTCAGGCAGACAGGTTGGTGTTTTAGTGTTTTGGTGTCAAAAAGTTAGTTTTCGGATTGGACTCATTTTTCAGTTTTTATTATACCTGTACATCAAACTCGCGCAAGGCGCTGTTGAGGGTGGTTTTCAGATCGGTTGATTCTTTGCGCCGGCCGATGATGAGCGCACAGGATACCTGGAACTCACCTGCCGGGAATTTTTTCGGATAGGAACCCGGGATAACTACAGAGCGGGGTGGAACATAACCCTTGTATTCAACCGGTTCATTTCCTGATACATCGATGATTCTGGTAGATTTTGTAATGACAACATTGGCTCCCAGCACTGCTTCCGTACCAATGTGAACTCCCTCTACCACAATACAGCGTGATCCGATAAAGCAACCGTCTTCCACAATCACAGGAGCTGCCTGCACCGGTTCGAGTACCCCGCCGATGCCAACCCCCCCCGATAGATGTACGTTTTTGCCGATCTGGGCACAGGAACCCACGGTTGCCCAGGTGTCGACCATGGTATTGCTGCCGACGTATGCACCTATGTTCACATACGAAGGCATGAGGATTACACCGGGTGCCAGGTAAGAGCCATATCGTGCTACGGCATGGGGTACCACCCGAACCTCCTGTTCCCTGAAATTGCGTTTGAGCGGGATTTTGTCGTGAAATTCCAACGGACCTGCTTCGGTAACTTTCATGCCACTGATCGGGAAATACAGAATAACCGCCTTTTTTACCCATTCATTCACCACCCATCCGCCACCGGCAGGTTCGGCAACCCTGAGCCTGCCGTTATCGAGCATAGCGATAATTTCCGCGATGGCTGCTGTTGTTTCAGGGTCTTTGAGCAATTCCCTGTTTTCCCAGGCATTTTCAGTTATCTTTTTTAATTCTGATACCATAATCATTGGATTTCCGTAGGTCAAAATTATAGTTTTTTTCAACCGTTTAAGCTTAATTCTTAATTTTGCAGCCAATTCAAAGCAACGGATGGGCAGAATTTTAGCCATTGATTACGGTCAGAAGAGGGTAGGACTTGCGGTTACCGATGAGCAGCGAATCATAGCATCACCACTTACCACAGTGCATTCCAAAGATGTCATCACCTTTCTCAAAGATTATCTTTCCAGAGAGAATGTTGATTTGTTTGTAGTTGGAGAGCCAAAACAGATGAACAATCAGGCCTCTGAATCGGTTAAATTTATTGAGCCGTTTATCCGCTTGCTTACAAAACAGTTTCCCGGGATTCCGGTTGAAAGGATTGATGAGCGGTTCACGTCACTGATGGCGAAAAGGGCGATCCTCGATTCAGGAGCCAGAAAAAAAGACCGGCAGAACAAAGCCCTGGTGGATACTGTGAGTGCAGCCATCATTCTGCAGTCATATCTTGATACCCTGGCTTTCAACCGCAACAGCCTGTAGTGGCGCTATTCACGCTGTACTATAATTAACTTTTAGATTGAAACCGGCCTATGATTTTACCAGTTTTAGCTTTCGGACATCCGGCCCTGAGGAAGGTTGCTGTGGATATTGACAAGGATTATCCCGGCCTTGAACAGTTTATTGCCGATATGTTTGAGACCATGTATTCTTCCAACGGAGTGGGTCTGGCAGCACCCCAGGTCAACAGAAGCATCCGTTTGTTTGTGATTGATGCGACACCCTATGCCGAGGATTTCCCGGGTGAAACCGATCTGAAAAGGGTATTCATCAATGCCCGTATCGTTGAAGAAAAAGGGGAAGAATGGGCATTCAACGAGGGTTGCCTCAGCATACCTCAGATCAGGGAAGATGTCATCCGTAAATCAGAGCTCAGAATTCAGTATTACGACGAACAGTTTGTTTACCATGATGAGGAAATAAAAGGGGTATTTGCCCGGGTTATTCAGCATGAGTATGACCATCTCGACGGGATTCTCTTTGTTGATCACATCAATCCCCTGAGGAAAATGATGCTGAAGCGAAAACTCACCGAAATTTCCAAAGGTCTGGTGAAAACAGACTATAAAATGATTTTCCCTCTTGCCAGAAAAAAAGCTGCCCTCTGAACAGCATTAACCGTTAAGTTCCCCAAAATGAAGAATTCCATTGCCGTTGTGGCTGCAAGTTTTCTCTTTCTGATTGTTGCTTCCTGTACTTCGCAGCGCGATAAAGAAATCAAGGCCATTACCGGTCTTGAGAAACAGCTGGAGAAGGAAGGTGCCAGGCCCGATCCGGCAGCATTGAAGAAACTGCTGGAAATGTACACAGGATTTGTTGATGCCAATCCTGCCGACACACTTGCACAGGATTATCTGTATAAGGCCATTAACCTGAGCATAGGGGTGAACAACGGTACCATGGCAATGCAGCTGATCGACCGGACA
>CALMDN010000328.1 GCA_937864935.1 uncultured Bacteroidales bacterium | reverse complement strand
GACTTTCACTGGTGTCATGTAATGGATCATGAGATCTTCAGTCAGGCTGATTTAGCTTCTTTTATTAACATGAATTTAATCTGCATCAAGGTGGACCGTGAGGAACGACCCGATGTGGATCAGGTGTATATGAGTGCGGTTCAGCTGCTGAACGGCAACGGGGGCGGGCCGCTGAATTGTTTTGCATTGCCTGATGGACGGCCTTTCTGGGGAGGTACATATTTCAGGCCGGAGCAATGGCTGGATGTGCTGGGGCAGATCAGCCGGCTGTATTCCGAGCACCATCATGAGCTGGTTGAACAGAGTGAACGTATCCGTCAGGGTATCGCAGCTTCAGGCCTGGTGAAGCTTCCCGGGGGGCACGACAACATCAATCAGGCTTTGGTGGATGAGACCTTTGCGCAACTGAGCTGGAGTTTCGACACTGAACTCGGCGGCCTGCGGGGTGCTCCAAAATTCCCCATGCCTGTGGTGTGGGAGTTTGTGTTGACCCATCATTGCAACACAAAGAATGCGGAAGCACTGACCCAGCTCAACACCACCCTGCAACGAATGGCACGAGGCGGCATTTTCGACCAGATTGGCGGAGGTTTTGCACGCTACAGTACAGACAATCAGTGGAAAGTACCTCATTTTGAAAAGATGCTTTACGACAATGCCCAGCTCACTGGTCTTTACAGCCGGGCATACAGCCTCACCGGAAACACCTTCTATAAAGAAATCCTTGAAAAGACCCTTGAGTTTATTTTCAGGGAACTGAGATCGCCTGAAGGTTTGTTTTATTCGGCCCTTGATGCAGACAGTGAAGGCCGTGAAGGCCTGTTTTACCTTTGGAACAGCGAACAGATCAGGGAAGAGCTGCCCGAATATGCTGACCTGCTCTGCCGTTACTGGGGCGTTGATGCCGGCGGGCTCTGGGAAAAGGGACAGAGCATCCTTCTGAGGCCTGCCGATGATGCTGAATTTGCTTCGCGCGAACACCTCTCTGAGGCTGAACTCGCCCAACTGGTCAGTATGGCCGGACGCAAACTGCTGAATGCCCGCAGTGCCCGGGTGAGGCCTGGTCTCGACAATAAAATCATCCTGTCATGGAATGCACTCATGGTAAAATCACTCACCGCTGCCTTCATGGCCACAGGAAACCAGACATGGCTGGATGCCGCCCTTGATGCCGCTTCCCTGTTTTCACTGCGTTTCTACGATGAAAAGGGCAGGCTGAAACGCTCGCTGAAGCGAGACGGAGCTGCCATTGATGCCCTGCTGGATGACTATGTTTTTCTGGCAGATGCTTACCTCAGGCTTTACCAGGCTACGTTTGACGAGTCGTGGGTACTGAAGGCGGATGACCTGGTAAGAAGTATTTATACCTTGTTCTATCACGACGAAACCGGCTTTTTCTGGTATTCTCCTGAAGAAGTTCAGGACTCAGATACCAAAGCTGCCGTTGCCCGCATGATGGTGACCACCGATGGGGTTGAGCCTTCAGCCAATGCTGTGCTGGCCGGAGTGTTGGCAGAGCTGGGACATTTAATGGATAATCCCGGTTACATTGACAGGGGTACCCGGATGGTTGATTCCATGCACCGGCAGTTTCTGGCCTATCCTTCTGCGTATGCTGCCTGGGCAGCGCAGGCGGCACTCATAGCTGCCGGCATCACCACCGTGGTGTTCACCGGTCCCGATGCACTCAGGTTTGCCGGTATAGTCCGCCGCAGATTCATTCCCGGCCTTGTTATTGCTGCCGCTGAAACCGGATCTGCTTTGCCTGTATTCGAACACCGGTTCGAATCTGGAAGCAACCGGATTTATAAATGCAGACTCAATGTCTGTGAGTCGCCGGTTTCTTCCGTTGTTGATCTCATTTTGTAATTTTCTGATGTTTCAGAATCAGGAATCCGGCCCGTTTCGGGACGCTTTTCGGGATGGTTTGAAATCAAGAATCATGATTCCGAACCACCGATTTATAATTATAAACCTTTATATTCTTCATTATCAAATACATGGAATTTTATTGAATATTATTTTTACCTTTTTTCAGTTAGGTATAAATACCCATGAGTTTAATTTGTAATTTTAACGAAAAATTAGTATTTTAACCTATTGCAATTACAAAATTGCGCATTACTTTTACAGTCTCAACCAACTCGATCATCACTACAGTTTGAAATAACGAAATTTCAGGTACAGGCTGGTTTAAATTCCTCCTTTTGAGGTTTTGAAAACCAGACTGGGATTGCTGCCCTGACAAGTGTTGTTCTTTTAAAGAAATTTTACATCCGGAGAGCCTTCCGGGAATGGCCTGATCAGGAAAACTGAAGCCAGTAAACGGAGGTCCGGTACCAAAATATATGAATGGCTGTAGATTCAAGACTTAGCAAGCCGATGCCGATGTGTTTTTATTCTGATTCAAACCCGTTTAACTATGAGAACTGCAATTAAAATAGTAATCAGCCTCGACGAAAGACATTCCGGCTTTCGCTTCTATGCCCTGAAAAAGGGCAAGGCTTTGGGAATTGTAGGTACCATATCTTATTACGGCGACAGCGGTGGCATTGTGATACATGCCGAAGGTAAAGACAATGTTCTACAGCAATATGTAACCATCCTCAGGCAGGGAACTCCCTACAGCAAAGTGAGCAGCATTATGTCGATTCCCGATCGTATGCTTAACTGTGTTTATCTTGAGATTCTGCCGACCCCTGTTCCTTTGAGGGATACACAGATTACCAAACCGAAAAGTGTAGGATTTAAAATTGGTCTATTCGGATTCTGATCACATCCGGTTCAGGCTTTCTTTTCAGTAACCGAAGTATTCCCGGGTGATTTTATCATAGCTGATTTTCTATTAACAGGTAGTTACCCGGTTTTTCCGGGCATAAGCTGATATTAGACTTGTTGCCCTGTCTGCCTGACACAGTATGAGCAGACAGCACAACCTCCTCTTCGTTTCGCAGGGTAAACTTTGAGCTTTTAGCCCGGAGCCGGATTTGTCTTCTTGACACAGTAAGGTAGGCTGACTGCCGTCATAGCAGGCAGGCTAAGAATCAGTGGGACACAGGATAAAACCATCGGGCAGGATTTATTCTGAAAGCCTGGGTGATATGTTCCGGCCATTGCTGAAGACTCCCGGCGGATGTCCTGAACCCTTATCTGGCAGCAAAAAGTAATCCCTTGCCACGGGAACATCGGTGAATGCACAGAAATCTGCTGAAATCGTTCTGCCTTGTCAGAACCAATCAAAACTTCCCTGCACTTCCGGAATTAACTTCTCAGCCAGTTTCTCATCATCTCTTCCCCCATCGGTGTCATAATGGATTCGGGATGAAACTGCACTCCACAGACATCATAATCCCGGTGGCAGAGGCCCATAATTACCCCCCGACTGTCGGTGGCAGTGATGCGGAGCATTTCCGGCAGGCCCTCTTTCTGCACTGCCCAGCTATGGTACAACCCGGCTTCGAATCCATGCTGCATTCCTTTAAAAATCGGATGAAACGGCGCTTCCGGCATTACCAACGTCTTTTCACCATGGAGGATTTCCCCGGTATGAAAGAGCTTTCCACCATATGCTTCCGCGATGGCCTGCAGCCCCAGGCACACGCCCAGGATGCGTTTACTGCCCCCGAACGTCCGGATCAGCTCCAGGGTTTGCCCGGCCTGCCCGGGAAGACCCGGCCCGGGTGAAATCACCACTGCATCAGCAGTCATGGCTGCATCCACAATGGCCTCATCATTCTTCATTACCTTCACCTTGCCGGCCCCGGCTTCGTGCAACAGTTGAAGCAGGTTGAAAGTGAAGGAATCGTAATTGTCGATCAGCAGTATGTTCATGGGTTTTCCGTTCGCCGGAACAAGCCGTTTTATGGCTGGATTTTCTGCAACAAAGATAAGGGATTCGCAGGGCGGAGCTTCGGTTCAAATTTTTGTATTTTCGCTATCCCTTAAACTGAAAAAATGCTGCCGGATCATCCCGTTTTCGAAACCATGAACAAGTTTGGATCTCAAAGGATTCCTTTCCTGTTTGTGATTGATTTTGAGGGGATCAGACCGATGGTTCTGCCTTTAGCTTCTGCAGCCTCGCAGCAGATTTTTTTTAACCTCAGGGGCAATACCAACGCAAACTTTCCGATACCTGAAAACCCGCATCTGCTCACCTTCATGCGGCATCCTGTTGATCTGAAAGTTTATCGAAAGGCTTTTGATATTGTTAAAAAAGGTCTCGAATATGGTGATTCCTACCTGCTAAACCTTACGTTTGCCACTGCCGTGGAGGTCAACCGCAGCCTTCCGGAGCTCTTCCTTTCGGGCAAGGCGCCTTACCGCCTTCTGTTCAGGGATGAATTTGTGGTCTTTTCACCGGAATGTTTTGTACGCATCAGCGACAACACCATCCGGTCATTTCCGATGAAGGGCACCATAGATGCCGGGATACCCGATGCTGCCGGAAAACTGCAGAACGATCCGAAAGAGGCTGCAGAACACAACACCATTGTTGACCTTATCCGCAATGACCTCAGCATGGTGGCCGATCGCGTAAGGGTAGAGCGGTTCAGGTACCTCGAGGAGATTAAAACCAATCAGAAGCACCTCCTGCAGGCCAGTTCTGAGATCTCAGGACAATTGTTGCCGGGATGGGAAACCAGCATCGGAAGCCTGATGCAGACCCTGCTGCCCGCTGGTTCGGTTTCCGGCGCACCGAAGAAGAGAACCGTTGAAATCATCCGGGAAGCAGAAGGAAGTGACAGGGGATACTATACCGGGGTTTTCGGATTGTTCGACGGCCAGTGCCTCGATTCGGCAGTAATGATCCGGTTTATTGAAAAAAGCGACAATGGATTGTTTTTCCGAAGTGGTGGCGGCATCACGGTTAACAGTAATCCGGAGAATGAATACCGTGAAATGATAGATAAAGTGTATGTACCGGTTGTTTGAAACCCTCTGTATCCGAAACGGCATTGCCGGGAACCTGCCATGGCACCGGCAGCGGCTCGAATCATCATACAGAACACTGTTCGGAAAAGCTCCGGAGTTTGATCTGGAGGAAATCATCAACGTCCCACCCGGATATCGCAGGGGAATCTTCCGGTGCAGACTGGATTACGACCGGCATCATTGGAAAATTCTGTTCACGCCTTATGTGCTGAAAGAGATTGAAAGTCTTCAGCTTGTGGAAGACAACACCATTGATTACCATCACAAATATACCGATCGGAACCAGCTTGACGCGCTATTTGCCCTTCGCGGCCATTGCGACGATGTGCTTGTTGTAAAAAACGGGCGGATCACCGACACTTCCATGGCCAATGTTATCCTATGGAACGGGCATGAATGGCTGACCCCGGCCACTCCTTTGCTCGAAGGCACCTGCAGAGCCAGGCTGCTTTCACAAGGCAAGATCAGGGCATCGGAAATCGGGGCCGCAGACCTGTGGTCATTCAGCGAAGTACGCCTGATCAATGCCATGCGTGGGCTGGAAGATGGAAATGGTATCAGCACCGGCAACATTCCGGAGGAATCCATTGAATGCACTGACAGCTCTGGTCTGCGGCTAAGAAAAAAGTACTAATTTTGGAACCAAACCCCCGTTTTCAACGATAGATCTACGGGTAACTAATAAACAAACCGTTATGAAAAAAGTCATTTTTACCGAACATGCGCCCAAAGCCATCGGCCCTTACAGCCAGGCAATTGAAACCAACGGAATGTTATTCATTTCGGGGCAGGTCCCCATTGATCCGGCAACCGGAAAAATTGTCGAAGGCGGTATCCGCGAACAAACTGAGCAGGTAATGAAAAACATCGGAGCCATCCTGAAAGCAGCCGGATATTCATATTCGGATGTGGTAAAATCAACCTGTCTGCTCAGCGACATGGCCAATTTTGCTGAAATGAACGAAGTTTATGGTGCTTTTTACACCGAAAATCCACCAGCCAGGGCTGCCTATGGTGTGGTACGCCTGCCCCTCGGCGCTCTCATTGAAATTGAAACCATTGCTTCCAGATAGAATCAGGTGAAAGTGAAGTTTGAAAAGTGAGAATTCCACCTTTTACCTGTCTGCCGACAGGCAGGCTTTTACCTTTCTAAATCCAGATCATGAAAAAAATAACCACCCTGTTTGCCATCCTGCTGATAACGGTCAGGCTGAGCCTTGCCGGCGAAGGCATGTGGATTCCCATGCTGCTTGAGCAACTGAACGAACCGGAAATGAAGTCCATGGGCATGCGCATCAGCGCCGAAGACATCTATTCCATCAACAAATCGAGTCTCAAGGATGCCATCCTGCTTTTTGGCAGGGGGTGCACTGCCGAAATCATCTCAGACCAGGGACTGATACTCACCAACCATCACTGTGGTTACGGACAAATCCAGCGTCACAGCACCCTTGAAAACGACTACCTGACCAGGGGATTCTGGGCCATGGATAAATCGCAGGAGCTGCCCAATCCCGGGTTGAGTGTTACCCTGCTCATTCGCATGGAAGATGTAACGAAGCAGATACTCGAAGGCATAAAACCCGGAATGACAGAAGCGGAAAGGGCTGCCATCATCAAAGCCAACACCGGGAAAACGGAGAAGCAGGCCATCGAAGGCACCAGCTACAATGCCAGGGTACGTCCGTTTTACTACGGCAATGAGTACTACCTTTTCATTACCGAAACCTTCAACGATGTGAGGCTGGTCGGAGCCCCGCCTTCAAACATCGGCAAATTCGGCGGTGATACAGACAACTGGATGTGGCCGCGCCATACCGGAGACTTCTCGATGTTCAGGATTTATGTCAACAAAAACAACGAACCGGCTGAATACTCCCCCGACAATGTGCCTTATAAACCCAAAAGCCATATCCCGGTTTCGCTGAAAGGGGTTGAGAAAAACGATTTCACCTTTGTATTCGGCTACCCGGGTTCCACCCAGGAATACCTTCCTTCGTACGCCATCGAAATGATCACAGAGACTGAGAACCCTCCCGCGATCAGGCTGCGTGAGAAAAGGCTGGGAATCTTCGACAGTTACATGGAGCAGAGTGACCTTGTGCGGATACAATACTCCAACAAGTATGCGGGTGTTGCCAACTACTGGAAGAAAATGATCGGTGAAAACCGGGGCATCAGAAAACTGGATGCCATTGAGAAAAAACAGGCAATCGAAAAGCAGTTTACCGAATGGGCCAATGCCGATGCCGGCAGGGCAGGCCAATACGGCAAGCTGATTCCGGCATTTGAATCGGCTTACCGGAAGCTTAACCCTATCAGTGAGGCAGAAACCTACCTCATTGAAGCCGGACTGGGCGTGGAAGCCCTGAGGTTTGCCTATAGCTTCAATCAGCTGGCTGAGAAAAGCAAAGACAAATCGGCTTCCGCCGACGAGCTGAATAAAATGGTAACACAGCTGAAGAGCAGTGCCGAAGGTTTCTTCAAAAACTACCACAAACCGGTCGACAGGGATGTTTTTGCCAGCCTGATGGCCGATTGGGTGCAACATCAGGATGTTCAGGCACTGCCCGAAATGGTGGCCAGGCAAGCCATTGTCTATAACAACGATTTCAACACCTGGGCTGATGAACTCTTTGCCGAAAGCCTCTTCACGGATGCTGTGAAGCTGAATAAATTTCTGGGTTCCTATAAAGCAAAGAGTTACAAAAAAATTGAAGCAGACCCCTTCTATATTCTTGCGCAATCGGTTTATAATCATTATTTTACAAATATTCAACCCTTATCTCAGCAGATCGCCATGCAGCTCGACAGTCTGCAGCGTATTTATATGCAGGCACAAATGGAATTTCAGCCGAACAAACGCTTTTACCCCGATGCCAATTCCACTCTGAGGGTAACGTATGGCGTTGTGGATGACTATTATCCCCGCGATGCAGTATTCTACCGGCATTACACCACCCTGGAAGGCATAATGGAAAAAGAAGACCCGTCGGTTTATGACTATGTGGTGGAACCAAAGCTGAAAGAACTCTACAACACGAAGAACTACGGGCGCTATGCCGCAAAGGATGGCAGCATGCGCATTGCCTTCATAGGAAGCAACCACACCACCGGGGGCAACTCCGGAAGTCCGGTACTCAATGCTGACGGACAGCTGGTGGGCGTAAACTTCGACCGCAACTGGGAAGGTACCATGAGCGACCTGATGTATGATCCCGATCAGTGCCGCAACATCAGCCTTGATATACGTTACTGCCTGTTTATCGTGGACAAATTTGCCGGAGCCGGACACCTGGTAGAAGAGATGACGCTGGTGGAGTGAGAGATTTCGGATTGCGCCTGCCTGTCCTGTCGACAGTCAGGCAGGGATTGCGGAATACCATCTGTGAACCTGTCTGCCTGAAGCAGTAAGGTAGGCCTGCTTGTATACACAAGCTGACAAGCTCGCTCTGTTCGGTTGCTGGTTGCTGTTACCTGATAACTGTTTGCTGATCATTTTACTATTATCTTTCACTGTTGTCCGGTAAAAATTATGAGATTCTTCGCTAACGCCTGTCTGCCTGTACATACAGGCAGGCCTGCTTGTTTGCTTGTGCCAACAAGAAGACAAGCTCAGAATGACTTTGATTTACGTGGGTTCAATGAATAGGGGGCTTGATTGCGGCAAAGCCGCAACCAAGCCCCCTATTCTGTACCCAACAGCTTGTCATTCTGAGCGTAACAAAGTGAAGCGAAGAATCTTACTAAGCAATTTTAAGTTTACCGGACAATAGTGAATGATATACAATACTTTGTGTAAACCTGTCTGCCTGACGCAGTCAGGCAGGCCTGTCTGCCTGAGCATTCAGGCAGGTTGGTGTCCTGAAATCTTGATGTCAAATCTACTTTTTTGACTTTTCGGAGCAGGCTCAAGCTTTCAATTCCTGACTCTGATCCGGTTCCTACTGCCATTGCGGAATCCTGAAGGGCTTGCTGGGCCTGATTGAACTTATAACTGCTTATTGTTGTTTAAGTTAAGCAAAAGGGCTTTTCAGGGATTTATTTACCGGATTTTCATCCTTACTCGTTGGTATCTGCCCACTCACCCGGGAGTTCACTTATTGCGCGCTGGCTTTGCAGCCTGCTGTTCAATTTTTACCATTGCCAACCAAACCCCGGAATTATGAAAAGCTTACCTACCCTCTGCTATGGCCTTTTTTTTTCAATCTTTCTGATACCAGGCCTGCAGTTATCGGCAGCCGGTGAGGCTGACAGTCTCATAAACCTGCTGAAAAAGCATCCTGAGCCCGATACCGTAAAAGCCAACCTGTTGCTAACCATTGCCCAGCAACTTCTGCCATCGGATCCGGAAGCAAGCCTGCGGTATGCA
>CALMDN010000327.1 GCA_937864935.1 uncultured Bacteroidales bacterium | reverse complement strand
TTGTCAACAATCCTGTGCTCTTTACCGATGCTTCAAGTTGTGATGTCACCTCCTGGGCATGGAATTTCGGCGAAGGGGCCGAGCCTCAGACTGCCACCACCCAGGGCCCGCACACGGTAATCTACACCAGCACCGGCAGCAAAACTGTTACACTTACAGTAAACGGCGACAATACGAAAACCCGTACCGACTACATCACGGTAATCCCGGATGTATTCGTCATGGGCAATTCCACCGTAACCACCTGCAGCGGTACATTCTACGATTCAGGCGGTGAGGCATCCAACTATGGCAACAACCAGGCCTACACCATGGTGTTCAACACCTCCGTCGCCGGAAATCAGCTGAGCCTGAATTTCAGCCAGTTTGAACTTGAGGCTTCCACCCCCTGCACTGCCGACTACCTCACCATCCACAACGGACGCACACCCTTTGCCCCGGTAATTGGCACCTGGTGCGGTACCGATTCGCCCGGCACCGTGGTTTCCGACAATGCCACCGGCTCCCTTACCCTGGTTTTCCGGAGCAATTCTTCCGGCAATTATCCCGGTTGGGCGGCCACCGTCGGATGCATGAGTCCGGTCGCCAACCCGGCTTCCCTCACCGCAACACCGGTCAGCGACAGTCAGGTTGACCTGGGCTGGGAGAAAAACACCGGGGGAGATCCGGTGCTGCTGGTATGGTCAGACAACGGCACCTTCGGCCTGCCGGTAAACGGACAGAGTTACAATGTGGGAGAAACCCTCCCGGGTGGCGGAACAGTCCTTTATTCCGGAAACGGAACTTCTCACAGCCATACTGGTTTGC
The DNA here is from genome assembly GCA_937864935.1 of uncultured Bacteroidales bacterium. Taxonomy (GTDB): domain Bacteria; phylum Bacteroidota; class Bacteroidia; order Bacteroidales; family Lentimicrobiaceae; genus Lentimicrobium. The sequence goes on along the minus strand of CALMDN010000327.1, from coordinate 2,452 downwards.
AGCCGCTTACCCCCTATTATTACAAGGCATTCTCGGCAAACAGCAACACGGAATATTCACAGGGAATTACCGCCCAGGCTGTTACCCTGGCAGTGCCTCCCTCACTGGCTGTCAGCCCGTTAAATCAGAATGTAACAGCCGAAGCCGGATCCACCACGTTCACCGTGAATTCCAATTCACCCTGGACAGTCAGCAGCAATGCCGGCTGGTGTCTGGCTACCCCTTCAGGAACCGGAAACGGCATGATCGCAGCTTCCTTTTCAGAAAACACAGAAACCGGCACCCGGATAGCCATGCTGACAGTGACGGTCGATGGACTGGATCCTTCCTATGTAACGGTTACACAGGCCGGCACCGCCCCGTTTATCATCCTTGATCCGCTATCGTTTGAGGTAACTGAGGCGGCAGGCGATGTTTCGGTGATCGTAAACTCCAACACCACATGGACGGCTCAAACAGATTCCCCCGACTGGATTACGGTTACACCCTCGGGTACCGGAAATGGCAGCCTGAGCATAGCCTATGCTGAAAATACCTGGGCTGCGCCCCGCACTGCCGTCATTACAGTCAGTGCCGATGGCCTGACCCCGGGTGAAATAACGCTAACCCAGGCAGCAGCTGAAGTAAGCCTGAACCTCGAGCCACAGCTGATCCAGGTCAGCGGTGATGCCGGACAGGCACAGCTGATGGTAATCGCCAATACCGACTGGACAAGCAGCGCGGATGTTCCCTGGGCAACCATGCCGGCAGGGGGCAGCGGAAATACCATCATACAGATTGATTACGGGCAGAATCCCACCCTGTCGCCACGCAGCGCCGTCATCAGCATCTCAACAGGAAGCATCTCGGCCACCACCATGCTTGAGCAGGCCGGCGGTGCAGCCAGTCTCTCGGTTGAACCTGCAAGTCTGGATGTTTCCTACCAGGCAGGTGAAGTGGCTTTCAGCATTGTCTCCAACAGCAACTGGACAGCAACCGCCGATTCGGCCTGGCTGAGCGTAACACCCTCGGGCAACCAGTCGGGCACACTCACGGCCGCTTACCAGCAGAATCCTTATGGGGCTGACCGTACTTCAACCATCACGGTTGTGGTTGCCGGCACTGAACCTCAGAAAGTAAGTGTAAAACAATCGGGGGCCAACCTTTCGGTGGATGGCCTGACTGCTGACGGACTGAGGATATTCCCCAACCCGACCAGGGGATTGCTCGAAATTGAAACCGATGTGCAGCAGCATCCGGTGATCAGCGTTCAGTTCACCGACATTTCCGGTAAAGTACTTCTGTCGGGCACCTTCAGTGGTGAAAAACGCTATTCGTTCGACCTTTCCGCCTTCGGGCCGGGTTCCTACACCCTGCAGATAAACACCAACAGAAAGGTAATCTCAAGGAAAATCATGGTTATCCGCTGATCCGGATAACATACAGGCTGAAAACGGCGGACAGGATGCTTCTGTCCGCCGTTTTTCTCAGGCCAGTGAAGACCCCCGCGATCGTTCGGCCTGATTTTGTGTATTTTATCAAGCCAGGGGATCTACCCGGAAACCACGCGCCCGGTTCCCGAAAGAAGGAATCCACACTGCCGGGCACGATGCAGCGAAAAAACAGTGCAATCGATGGAGGTAATTTACTTTTTATACCTTTGCACCGTTTCCGGGACGTACCTTCCGGGAGCTAAACTGCGGAAAATCAATCAACCAAAACAAGTCATATTGTCATGAAAAAGGACAGACAGGTATTCGACCTGATCAAACAGGAAAAAGAGCGGCAGATGCATGGCATTGAGCTGATCGCATCAGAAAATTTCGTCAGTCAGCAGGTACTGGATGCCATGGGTTCGGTACTGACCAACAAATATGCCGAAGGCTATCCCGGCAAACGCTATTACGGCGGATGTCAGATTGTTGACCAGACAGAGCAGCTGGCCATCGACAGGGCAAAGGCGCTGTTTGGCGCTGAGTGGGCCAACGTGCAGCCGCATTCAGGAGCCCAGGCCAACATGGCTGTGCTGATGACCGTGCTGAAACCCGGCGATACCTTTATGGGCCTCAACCTGGCACATGGCGGACACCTGTCGCACGGCTCTCCCGTCAACTCCTCCGGAATTCTGTATAACCCGGTAGCTTACGGGGTGGAGGAAGAAACCGGAACCATCAACTACGATAAAATGGAGGCGGTGGCACTTGAAACCCGCCCGAAGCTGATTATTGCCGGCGCCTCGGCCTATTCACGCGACTGGGATTTTAAACGCATGCGCGAAATCGCCGACAAAACCGGCGCCCTGCTGCTGGCCGACATCGCCCACCCGGCCGGACTCATTGCCCGCGGATTGCTCAACGACCCGGTACCCTATTGTCATTTCGTTACCACCACCACCCACAAAACCCTGCGTGGACCGCGTGGCGGGCTGATCGTGATGGGCAGGGACTTCGAGAACCCCTGGGGATTGAAAACA
>CALMDN010000326.1 GCA_937864935.1 uncultured Bacteroidales bacterium | reverse complement strand
TCTTGTAATCCTGCCGTTACTGCTGATCACACTCACCAGGTACACACCTGCCGCAAGTTTTCCGGCATCGAGGGTGATGAGGTTGCTCCCGGAAGACCGTTTTTCAAGAAGCTGCTTCCCGTCAAGTCCTGAAACTACAATCTGACCTTCAATCGGTTCAAGGCATTTCAGAACGATATTTTTTCCGGTTGCAAAGCACAGAATGCTGTTGTTCAGTGGGTTATCTTCCATGCCCACAGTGCCGAAAATCAGTTCAAAACGTGCCGGATCATCACCACTGGCCGCGGTGAAACTGTAAGCCGGATTTTCAAGGATGTTCTGCAGGGCGCCGTTCTTGCGGTCGCTCAGGTAAACCTGCATCCCGGGATAAAGCGAGGGGACCTGCACCTGCATCTGATATTCGGAGGCTTCGTTCTTCTCAAACCCGATGCTGAGCAGCATTCCGCTGGTAATCGACGGGAGGGTGTTGGTTGAATACTTTACTCCGGAAGAGACACTGTAGAGAGATGGAGCTAAACCTGCAAGGAACTGTGAATCGAAAAGCTGATCGTATGCGGTGGTTGATTCAGGATTTATTCTGATAACCGAGGATTGTGAAGTGTTGTTCAGGCTTTCGGTTACTGTGAGTTGTATGAAATCATCCCCTGCCGTAGGTATAAAGGCGGGCAGATGGGTCCTTTTCTCAGGTTCAAACAGGAAGTAAGATGGTGTTGAGCCTGGATTCTGCACCCAGAAACCGCTCATCACCGGGATAATCCCTCCCGGATAAAGGTCTGTATAGGATGCTGTTGCGGCATCCCAGACTTTGGCTGTGTAGGCCAGTGTGGTGTATCCCGGATTCCAGATCAATGAGGATGTGTAGGGATTGCCCAGCAAATGCCAGCCGTTGCCGGCACTGCCTGAATTGCCAAGCTCAGCCATTTCAAATGCTCCTGAAGCAAAAGAACCGGTGAAATGCCGTATCTGCTGATCTGAGAAACTACCCAGATATCCTGTCCCCCTTACAAATGAGCTGCCGAAGCTGTCGTTCCATGATCCTCCGGGGATATATGAACTTACCCAGTCGCCTGAACTTTCCAGCCACCTGCGGAACTCATTTCCATCGGAATGGGTCGCCGGAAGAAATCCGGGTACGAAATCCTGGGTTAAAACCGGAGAGGACAACAATTGCCAGGCATGAACCCCTTCTCCTGTATTGTTCAGGTACTCAACGGTCCCCCAAAGCAGTTGCCCTGAATTGTATATCAGTGTGGCTGAGGAGTTTTCGTGAGACTGAAGTATCAATCCTCCCGGGAAAACAGAAAAGTTCTGAAGTTCAGAATTCGTGGTCACTTCGGCCTGGGGTCCAAGGAGCATGGATGCCCCTGCGTGGATGGTAACCGGGCTGTTGATCTCCATGCTGCCGTTGATGTAGGGCTGGTTGGCCGTTTTGTAGATATGAATGTTGCTTCCATCAACAGGAACTCCTGTTCTCCAGTTTCCGTCATCATCCCAGGAAGTGCTCACTCCTCCGGTCCAGTAGTTGGTGTCCGGCAAAACTGAAATGTCGTCAACAGAAAGTGCTGAACCATTGTGCTGTTCATAGACAAAAGCCAGGCGTACATTTTTTCCGTTCCACGCATCGAGGTTCATGAAGATGGTGTCGGAAAAGTTGTTTTCATCCGACGAACCGTCAAAGGTTCTTAAGGTGCGCCATGCCCCTTCTGTGAGCAGATTCACATGGAAACGGGTTTCATCCGGCCCTTCGTTGTTGAAACGGAGCATGAATTTAAGGTCGTTTTTGCCGGATGCCGGAAGGTTGAGCTCTCCTGAGATCAGCCAGTTAAAACCTGGTGCTGTTTCAGAGACGGCTGCCGAACGTTCTCCACCGGCAATATAGAAATGGCCCTGTCCACCAAACGATCCGGGGGTACACACAAACCAGGAGTCATCTGCAGCAGGTGCCAGATTGTTCCCGTTGAGTCCGCCATCCCCGGCAGTGTTGCGCATTACCTGCCAGCATCCGAAACTGCTTTCATTGTCCTCAAATCCATCGGCCCAGGGCGAATCGGCACTGCAAAGGGTGGTAAAGCCAGCCGGCCCGGTCCAGCTGCTGTTGTTGTCTTCTTCACAGGCGCTGCGGACATATACATCGTAACTGGTATTCTGCTCCAGATTGCTGAGTTCAGCAAATTGATTTTCAATAATGTGGATCGTCGTTCCTGTGCCGGGTTCAAATCCTGAAGTGCCGTATTCCAGATACCAGGCGGTGGCCGGCTCAACGCCGGTCCAGCTGATG
>CALMDN010000325.1 GCA_937864935.1 uncultured Bacteroidales bacterium | reverse complement strand
CCGCATGTTTGCAGGAGAAGGAGGCCCCGAGCGAACCAACAAGCGTTTTCACTATGTTTCAGCCGGGATGCCTGCCCGCAGGCTTTCAACCGCCTTTGATTCTGTGACACTCTATGGTGCCGACCCGGATGTAAGACCCGATATTTATGGAAAAATCGGCAATGCCGGCGTTTCGATAGCCTGTCTTGACGATGCCAAGAAGCTTTACTCGGGGTTCAACCTGGTAGATGCCGCCACCTCAGTAAGCATGACCATCAACGGTCCGGCACCTGCCCTTGTAGGTTTCTTTATGAATGCGGCCATTGACCAGCAATGTGAGCTTTACATCAGGAGTCATGGTCTGGAAGCTGAGGTTGAGAAGAAAATTGCTGATTTGTATAAACAGCGCGGAACTGACCGACCGGCTTATCAGGGTAGTCTGCCTGAAGGAAATGATGGTCTGGGTCTTATGCTGCTGGGGGTTACCGGCGATCAGGTGCTTCCGGCAGAGGTTTATCAGAAAATCAAAACAGATACCATATCAAAGGTAAGGGGGACTGTTCAGGCAGATATCCTTAAAGAAGATCAGGCGCAGAATACCTGCATTTTTTCAACCGACTTTTCACTCAAGGTGATGGGTGATGTTCAGGAGTATTTTATCCGGAACAATGTAAGGAACTTTTATTCGGTTTCCATTTCGGGGTATCACATCGCGGAAGCCGGGGCCAATCCCATCACCCAGCTGGCGTTAACCCTGGCCAATGGTTTTACCTATGTTGAGTATTACCTGTCGAGGGGAATGAAGATTGATGATTTTGCCCCCAATTTCTCCTTTTTCTTCTCCAACGGCATTGATCCGGAATATGCAGTGATGGGCCGTGTGGCCCGGCTGATCTGGGCCAAGGCCATGAAGGTGAAATATGGAGCCAACGAGCGTTCCCAGATGCTAAAGTACCACATTCAGACTTCAGGGCGTTCGCTCCACGCGCAGGAAATCGCCTTCAACGATATCCGCACCACACTTCAGGCCCTGTATGCCATTTACGACAACTGCAACTCCCTGCACACCAATGCCTATGATGAAGCCATCACCACCCCGACCGAAGAATCGGTCAGGAGGGCCATGGCCATTCAGCTCATTATCAACCATGAACTTGGGCTGGCAAAAAACCAGAACCCGCTGCAGGGATCATTCATCATCGAGGAGCTGACCGATCTGGTTGAGGAAGCCGTATTGCTCGAATTTGACCGGCTTACCGAACGCGGAGGGGTATTGGGAGCTATGGAAACCATGTACCAGCGAAGCCGGATTCAGGAAGAATCGTTGTATTATGAGAAGCTCAAACACGACGGGAGTCTGCCCATAATGGGGGTGAATACCTTCCTTTCTTCCGAAGGTTCGCCCACGGTTATTCCGTCAGAAGTGATCCGTTCAACAAAAGAGGAAAAGGATTACCAGGTTCAGATGCTGGAACAGCTTCACACAACCTGGAGGCCCGAAGCGGAAGCAGCCCTCAAGAACCTTCATCATACCGCCGCGGCCAACGGGAATGTGTTTGAATCGCTCATGGAGGCTGTGAAGTTCTGCTCTCTGGGTCAGATTACACGTGAATTGTTCAGGGTAGGAGGGCAGTACAGGAGGAATATGTGAGTTTTTAAAATCCCAAAGCCAAAAGACAAAAACCAGAATCTGATACCCAACAACCCAAAGCCAAAAGCCAATAGCCAATGGCCAGGATTAATCTGTCCGTTTTTCCTTGATTCTGTTTGCCTTATCTGATCTGTACTTCAGGCGCGAGATCGAAACCTCCAGGGGTTGAAACCCGATTTTCCGGAATTTACCCGGAAAAACTATAGAAAATAATTTACCCTATCGGTAAGAACAGGATGAATGCTCTTTTTATTACCTGAAATATGGAATGATATTCCATAATTTACGCCAAAATATGGAATAATAGTGTAATTTTGCCAAAATCGAAGTTCAATGAAGAGCAGGACAACAGCACAGAAAATTTCAACAATAAGCCAGTCACCGATTGGAAGAATTGTTGTTTTGACTGGTGCCAGACAGACCGGGAAAACGACATTGGTAAAACTGCTTTTTCCGGATTACGAATACATCTCTATTGAGGATCCTGTGATGCGAAGCCGTTATGCTTCACTAACAGCAGACCAATGGAGAAAGTTATATCCCAAAGCCATACTTGATGAGGTTCAGAAACAACCCGGGCTGATCGAAAGCATTAAATCCGTATATGATCAATGGTCTGAACCCAGGTATTTATTATTGGGCTCCAGTCAGGTTCTTTTGTTGGAGAAGGTTAAAGAAAGCCTGGCTGGCCGAAGTGTGATTTTTGAAATATATCCACTTACATTGCCTGAGTTAAGGACTGGTTCATGGATGGATAAAGTGGAGGATTCTCTGTTTCAGCGGTTGCTTTCCGGAGATGATATTTCTGATATTTTACCATCATTTTATCTTGATAAACGCATGACCGAGAAGCAGCAAGCCCTGGATCACTGTATAAGATATGGTGCTTATCCTGCGGTTTCAGAGGACAAGCTGACGCATGAAGAGAAAATCATCTGGTTAAAAAATTATGTTGCAACTTATCTGGAAAGAGACATACGCGATCTTGCTATGGTGCGTGATCTTGAGCCGGTAATCAAGCTGCAGCGCTATCTGGCTCTTCATACAGGATGCCTGATTAATGCAACTTCAATTGCCAGTGAAATCGGAGTCACGACCAAAACTGTACAGCGGTACATCCGGTATTTCGAGTTGAGTTATCAGGCTGTACTCTTGCCTGCCTGGTCGCTCAATGCTGGTAAAAGACTGGCGAAAATGCCCAAATTCCATTATCTGGACAATGGAGTTCTTTTCAGTGTACTTCAAAAGCAGGGTGGATTAACCGGGAATGAATTTGAAAGTCTGATTATTTCTGAGATTTACAAGCAAATTTCAACAGCCGGACACCCGGCGAAACTCTACCACCTGCGTTCTCATGACGGACTTGAAATTGACCTGCTTCTCGAAATGCCGGACCATTACCTGGCATTTGAAATCAAAATGTCTGAAAAAGTGAGTTCAGGGGATGCACGAAACTTAATGGGATTAGGAGAAATCCTCAACAAACCGCTCAAGCACTCTTTTATACTTTCAAATGACCCGGAAAGCAAACATTTCGGGAAGGATGTTTCAGCGATAAACGCTGCTATGTTTTTAGGGTAATCCTTGAAAGTATTTGAAATAAGAGCAATCCTCTGCCAATGCATCAACCTTATTATTTCAACAACTCATCCAGAAGCCGGATAAGACAGAAGAATCAATCCACGGATTGGCGCTATCTGTAAATATCTGGATCATTGCGGTACCCATTCAGATTGGAATACCAGTTGACGTACTGAGCACCGGCTGACTCGGCCCAGCTCCCGAAATAGTTGTATCCCAGAATAATGGGAGTTTGCTCAGGGGTGTAGTCGAATTTCACCGGGAGGTTCAGTGCCCAGGGGAGATTGTTCGATGTTTTGTAGTACCGGCCTGCTGAAGGATTTGAATCGTCATTCCCGGTTCCGAAAAGCCCGGCATCGGCAAGGGAAGTCGGTGGATAATCTGCAAGATGAATTTCAAGCTCCCGTTGCATGTCTTTGATCATAAAGGCATTAAATGGAGGGGAGCCGACCACGGCCTGAGCAAGCGGGGTATTCAGGTGAATATTAACACGGAGGGTGTCTCCATACCCTTTTGGATCGCCGGGCACTGTGTTGAAAAAGGTAGCTCCTTCACCACGATGTACCACATTGTTGAAGTTGTCGAACACAACGATCACAGCCTTGTCCTGATTGCTTTCAACCCCGTTGGGGCTCAGTGAGACAATGGAATTATCCGGTGAACAACCACTTACCGATGCTACCTGGCCTGGCATAAGACCATCGATCTGAATCCCGAAGCCATTTCTGAATCCTGCTCCTGCAGCCCTTACCGAGTAGGAAGCCTTGATATCAACTACCTGATTTCGTGCGTTGGTAACCATTTGGTACTGGTAATCCACCACAAGATCATTGAGGTCATAGTCGGCCTTGTATGGCCACATGTCTTCAAAGGCCAGTGTTCCAAAACCTACCTGTGAGGGGTAATAATTGTTGAATGCCCGTCCTGCATCGGCCGGATACTGGTCAAGATCGTCGGTCACTCCGTCTCCGTCGCTGTCGGGAGGCCCGGGGGTACCTCCATAACCTTCGGGGTTGCACTCTGATACGGGTATTACATTTACACCGTTTTCAATGCTCCGGAGGGTGGCACCGTTGATGAAGTTTGAACTGTTTCCGGGCGAAAGTGTGCCGGAAGTGGTTACCATCTCAATGGGGCCGCTAACCTTGTTTGAACCATTGATGTATCCCTGTCCGGAAATAACGATCTCATTGCCCGATCCGCTTCCCTGAACGTTAGCATTCTGGCCATAGCTGCCGGCAGAGATCATCGAATTGTTCTGCAGCAGCAGTGTGCCTCCAGAATTTATCTGAAAGAGGTTGTTTACCTTCAGATAACCGCCATTCAGGATAATACTGCCCGTATTCAGTGTCAGGTTGTTATCGAGTAGCAATTTACAGTTCTGATTCAGGGTCCCGCTGTTGAGGTTAAAAGTTCCTGATACCAGCATGGTTCCGTCGTTGGTGAGGGAACTGTTCATGTTGAAGTTCCCGTTAATGTCCATGGTTCCGGTGTTGATGAAGAGTCCGGCATTGGCATTGATGTTGAGGCCCCCGTTCATGGTGATTATACCATAATTTTCAACCGAACCATTGGGAGAGAACTGTGAACCTATCACAAAATCATCGCAGAAGTTGATGATTTTGGATGTTGAACCGTTCATGTTCATCCCGTTGACTGCTACATGGCTGTTGCTATAGGCTACCAGTCGGCCGCCGCTGTTCAACACGAGGTTGTTTATCGAAAAAGTTCCGCCCGGGGCAACCTGTATGATGCAACCAGTGCCTGTGTTGTTAATGTTCTGTGCATTCATAGTGCCGCAAACGGTAATGATGCCGCCGCTGCCGCCAAAATTCACCGAACCGGAGAAGGTTCCTGTTACATAATAATTGCCACCGTCGCTGATGTTGTAGGTCTGGTTGCCAGAAAGGGTGGAAGCAGGCGTTGCACCGCTGCAATCAGGGTCATTGCCAACAGTTTTGAAACTGTTTTTTATGGTTTGAGAGAAAACATAGTTTACCTGATCGGTGGTGGCAACTGAATCAATTTCAGCAAAACCATTGCCGGTCTCTGCCTTAAGGTAAATCTTCAGGAGCGTGGAAGGAATCCGCAACTGATACTCAAAAGGTGATTCATATCCGGCAGCACCGGAAATCAGCAGTTTGCCGTTTTTGTCGGGATGATGATCATATACAGAGATGCGGCCGAGTTTTCCAACGGAGCCAGGCAATAAATCGATTTTTACAGACAGGTGAATCAGCCGGCTTGATTCCCAGTCAAATTCAGGTGAAACCCTGAGTTTATTCATTGAGATGCCGGATTCTTCATAAAGATCCATTTTCCGGCAACTGCCCGCTACCGACAGCAGAAGCAGGATGATCAATCCTTTTACAGCGATTCGGTTTTTCATGAAGGGTGGAATATTTATACACTTATATATGTATTATATCAGGATCGCTGATTTGTAATGGCATTTCAGGCCGATATTCTGTGCGGAAGTATAAAAAACTCCATTTTCTGCTTCCAGGTTCTATCGGGCATGTTTCTTAAGTACCGGGTGTACATAAACTATCGGTTATTCCGGTTTCTCAGATGAAACCGGAGCCCGAAAAAAGCAGATGCCGGTGTAGCGGGGTGATTTTACCTGACAATTTAAGTTTCAGATTCAAACAGAAAGACTTCTTCGATGGTGATACCGAAGACTTTTGCGATATCGTAAGCCAGCCGCAGAGAAGGGTTGTACTTGTTCTTCTCAAGAAATACGATGGTTTCCCTGCGTACATTTACTTTACGGGCAAGATCATCCTGGGTCATATTGTGTCTGGCCCTCAGTTCCCGTATCCGGTTATTCATGGCGCATTCCCCTGAAATTTAATATCAGCCAGCACAAAGCGAAAGTTATCGCCATCCCGAGTATGCCTGTACCCAGCAGCTGCTCGGTATCCATGTTTACCCTGTCTTTGATGTAGATCATGGCAACCCACAGGTACAGGGAAATGTAATACGAAAAGGCAGCGGTTTTCTGCAGTATACTTTTCGACAGTTCATCTTCTGCAGGTTCACCACGCCTTTCGCTTTTCAGACGTCTGAACCCAATGAAAACCGCGAAGGCAACCAGTAGTCCGATGACACCGAACTGAATGGTGTCGGTAAGATCAGCCATTCCGGCCGAATTAACCATCCAGAGCAGGCTTGTGAGCAGTACCAGCCCTGCAACCAAAAATACAAGAACAGATCTTTTCATGTTAATGTTATTTAAATCTAACACAAAGTTAGAATTATATAACATTAAAGTCAAGTATTCTTTAGATTATTTTTAAAATGACCAGCCCAGGTTGACATATCCGATGATGGCATCCGTTTGCGGGCTGTACGAAAAGGTAAGTTCAACAGGGCCAAGCAGCGAAAGGTAGCCCAGACTCAGGCTGGCTCCCAGAACAATGTTCCGTTGGTAGGTTGCCTGAGGGAGTTTATCAAGAATAAAGTCATAGGCAAGGGCATTCACCAGTCCGGTTGTATAAACATTGCTGCCGATGTGGTATTGCAGTCCCCAGGCTCCTGAAATTAAAGCATTGGTAATGATTTCATATTCATTGATCCCGCTGAAAAGAAACTGCTTGTTGAGAAATTCTGAAGTGCCCCCTACATTAAAACTGTTGATAAAACTCCCGTCATTACTGAAGTTGTATCCACCCTGAAAGCGCAGAATATGGGTGGTTTTTTCTCCGGAAGGTATATATGATTCCCACCGCAGAGTAGTCTGAAGAAAGGTTTTTATGTGTACATCAAGCTCGCTCAGGGAGACTGCATCACCTTCGTAGTTGTAAGCGGTCAGGTCCGGGTTCTGGTTGTGAATCAGCGAAAGGTTCAATTTGATTTTCTTACCACTTTGAGGGAAGGCATTCCGGTTCAGGGTGTGGTGGTTCCAGCTGGCGAAGCTTTCAAAGCCATTGTTGTGTCCTTTGATGGTCAGTCCCGTAAGTATTTTAGGACTAAGTTTCTGAAGAAAGAAGGAGGTGCCGAATGAAAAATAGCTGCTTTGACCCGTAATGGTATTTCCTGCCAGAATGAATTCAACCCGCGACTGTCTGTAGTTGGATACTTTACTGAAGTTGTCGTAAACAGGAAATTCGAGCGAAAATCCTTTGGAAATCAGACTTATCCAGGATTGCTGATTGTAGCTGGTGAAGACTGAAATTCCGGCTTCATAGGCCGGGTTTTTGCCGATAAGCATCCTGGCGTAGGCATTGGTATTGTCAATCAGAAACTTACTGGATTTCCATCCTGCAATAAGTCCAATTCCGTTGAAGGATGTGAAGTTCACCGCAAACAACAGACGGTTGACCGGTTTTTCACTTACATCAAGGTTCAGTTGAACCTTGTTTTTGTCGGATGAGGGGGTCAGAGTGTAATTGATTTTTTCAAAGTTGTTGGTAGCAAACAGGCGGTTAACGGCCTTTGAAAAATCCGTGGCTTTCAGGGTATCTCCTGATTGCACCTGAAGACGTCCCTCGATGAAAGGCTTACCGGTTTGCTTATTGCCGTTGATTTCTATATTGCTGATGATAAAATCCTTTGTAAAATCCGGCTTTGAACTCTTGTTGCTGGTTTGTTTCTGTGAACGGAGAATTTCAGCCAGGCGGATTAACTGATCCAGGTTGTTACGTGCGGCTATCTTTCCACGTTCTATGATCTCCGCCGCGCTGGTGAAACTGGCTGCAGAAAAACCGCTCAGGTCGGGTTCGATATAAATGTCAGTAAGTACTTTGTCTTTCTCAAAGTTAAGTGCATCAACGTAAAACCCCATCTGGTATATGATATCCACCGGTGTATTCAGTTTATCAGCAGAGCGCAATCCCTGCGAAACGTTGACCCCGATCACGAAATCTGCTCCCAGGTCTTTGGCTACACTTACCGGGAAGTTTTTTACCACGCCTCCGTCAATCAGTTTAAGGTTGTCGTGGTTAACAGCCGTAAAAACGGAAGGAATTGCCATGGATGCCCTGATGGCTCCGGAGAGGTTCCCCGATTTCATGACCACCGGCATTCCTGTTTCAACATTGGTGGCGACACAGGCAAAAGGGATTGGCAGTTGTTCAAAATCGGTGATTCTGTATACCGGAAGAAAGATTTCATTCAGTGTATTCCACAATTGCTGACCTTCAATGGCACCAGTCGGCAACTTTATTTTTTTACCGTCAACCGCAAGTTCAATGATGCTTTTACCTGCCCTGCCCCGATCCTGTGGTGGCAGGTAATCAATGGCTGGCCGGGGGGAGAACAGAATTTCCCAGTCAATGGTGGTGGCAAATTCCTCTATTTCACGGGCAGAATACCCGGCTGCGTACATACCACCGATGATACTTCCCATGCTGGTTCCGGAAATGCATTTCACCTCAATGCCCAGGCTGTCCAGAATGTGCAGAACCCCGATATGGGCCAGCCCTTTGGCTCCCCCTCCGCTCAGGGTTAATCCCGGCATTGATACGGAAGAGGGAAAATCTTTCTGTTCGCGGGACTGGGATTGGGAACCAACAGAATACAATACCAATAACAGACTTAAAATCAGTCCTGTGATTCCTGGGTTGCCGGTCTTTTTAGATGTCATATCAACGGTTATTGTCTGTCCGGAACAGCCGGGACCCTATGTCATCCCGGCCACTACGGGGATGCTGCAAAGAAGATTACTGGCCGACCATTACTTGTTTTCCACAAGGTGCAATTCAAGGTCTGACATAATCCCGTCAAGATTTTTTAGTTTATTTTTTTCAATGTGAAAGGCAAACTGAACACCGGGAATTTTTCTCAGATCCGCAATCAGATCTGCAGCATTCAGGGTTCCGGTTTGTCCGTTGACAAACAGCAGGAAATCAGCCTCCTTTATATTGGGTAAAACCCGTATGTTCTCATTGTTGTTCATGAGAAGATAAAAATTCAGATGCTGTGACGGTTCGGTATAGGAATAGAGGCTGAAATTGGTGGTTGCCTTGTCTTTTTCAACAAATACAGGCAGATCTTCAAGTTTTGTCAGCATAAAACCGCAATCGCGGTTAACATAGTATGCCAGGCGGTAATCTTTCAACTGACTGGTAATTCCGAAAATGTACAGATCGGGGAACACATCAGGCTCACTGATCAGCTTACGTTTTGCCATATACAGACTTTCATGCAAATATAACAATCTAATGACAATCAGCCATCACTGAAATCTGTAAATTGTTGTCAGGCTGTTATTTAACTATAATGGATCTGCGAACAGTGTACTCTTCTTTTCCGGACCGGCGTAAACAGCAACCGGGTAGTAATTTTCTCAGTAGGGTTCAGGATTCAATGGATTTCGTTTTTCGGGCTGCCGTTGATGCCAAAGTATTCGAGTGCTTTCATTGAAGCGTTCTGTTCAGCACCTTTGATGGAGTAATCTCTTCCGGTTCCGGCAAGCGCGTTGTTCACCATAACATTAACGATGTATTGTTTCTGGTATCCGGTACCCACTTCTTTAACCACCACAAATTCAATCGGCATTTTTTCTTTCTGGGCCCATTCAATGAGCCGGCTTTTGAAATTCAGGTCGGTATTTACGAGTTCATTGAGATCGAAATTGTTCTTTATAACTCTGTTAATGAGTATTTTGCGGGTAAAATTGTAACCTTTATCGAGATAGATTGCTCCGATGAGTGCTTCAAAAGCGTCTCCTTTTATCGATTTATAAACATTGTTTTTATCCTGGGTATGTATAATAAGCTGATCAACGCCCAGTTTGAGGGAGAGTTTGTTCAACTGGGTGCGGCTGACAATTTTCGAACGGGTTTCGGTGAGGAAACCTTCATCCTTGAAAGGGAACATCCTGAAGAGGTAATCGGCCACTACGGTACTCAGCACGGTATCTCCGAGGAATTCAAGACGTTCGTTGCTGATTCTGATTCCGTTGTGGAGTTCTTCGGCCTGTGATTTGTGGGTGAAGGCGAGTTTATACAAAGAAATATTTCCGGGGTAGAACCCGAAAATATTTCTTATGGCTTCAAAAAAATGTTTTTCACCGGAAAGATAAAACCTGAGCGGTTTTAATTTCAGAGCAACCACCACACTTATTTCACAAATTTCCTGATGAGAATAGAAGCGTTGTGACCTCCGAATCCGAAAGTATTGCTGATGGCAGCATTGACGGTTCTTTTAACAGCCTTGTCGAACGTGAAGTTGAGGTTGTTGTTGATTTCGGGATCGTCGGTAGAATGGTTGATGGTTGGGGGAATGAGGTCGTTTTGTACTGCCAGAATGGTGGCGATGGCCTCAATGGCACCGGCTGCACCAAGCAGGTGACCGGTCATTGATTTGGTACTGTTGATGTTGATTTTGGGAGCGTGATCACCGAACAGGGTTGTGATGGCCTTGGTTTCAGCGATATCGCCCAAAGGGGTAGAAGTACCGTGGGTATTGATGTGGTCAATATCGGTGAGGCTGAGGCCTGACTCTTCGATGGCAGCTTTCATTGCCCTGCGGGCCCCGTCTCCATCGGGGTGCGGTCCGGTCATGTGGTAGGCATCGGCGGTTAATCCGCTGCCAACAACTTCACAATATATTTTTGCCCCTCTGGCAATGGCGTGCTCCAGTTCCTCAAGAATCAGGGCACCGGCACCTTCACCGATTACAAAACCATCGCGGTCTTTATCAAAAGGACGGGAGGCGGTTTTGGGATCATCGTTTCGGGTTGAGATGGCATGCATGGCATTGAAGCCTCCAACACCCGGGGCATTCACTGCAGCTTCGGAACCACCGCAGACAAACATTTCGGCTTTTCCCCAGCGGATGTAATTGAAAGCATCCACAATGGCATTTGCAGATGAAGCGCAGGCAGATACTGTGGCAAAATTCGGACCACGGAAACCATGTTTGATGGAAATGTGACCGGCCGTAATATCAGCAATCATTTTTGGGATAAAGAAGGGATTAAACCTCGGGGTACCATCGCCTCTGGCGAAATCGCTTACTTCATCCTGAAAGGTAACCAGGCCACCGATTCCGGAAGCCCAGATAACACCAATACGGTCGAGGTCGAGTTTTTCCGGTACAATTCCGGCATCGGCAATAGCCTCGTCAGAACTAACAATACCGTACTGGGCATAGGGATCGTACTTGCGGAGTTCTTTCCGGTCGAAAAATTTCAACGGATCGAAATTTTTGACTTCGCATGCAAACTGAGTCTTAAACTTACTTGCATCGAACCGGGTGATACGGTCAGCACCACTTACTCCATTGACCAATCCATCCCAGTATTCTGAAACAGTATTGCCCAGTGGAGTAAGAGCGCCTAGTCCGGTTACTACTACTCGTCGTAACTTCATTCAGGTTTTTCCTTATTTGGTGTTGTTTTCGATGTAGGCAATGGCATCACCTACTGTACCGATTTTTTCTGCCTGATCATCAGGGATAGCAATGTTGAATTCTTTCTCGAATTCCATGATCAGCTCTACGGTATCCAGAGAATCTGCACCTAAATCGTTGGTGAAACTTGCTTCGGGAGTAACTTCATTTTCATCAACGCCAAGCTTATCAACGATGATAGCTTTTACTTTTGTTGCAATGTCTGACATTTTTTCTCTTTTTATGGTTTGAGGCTGCAAAGAAACAAATTATTCAAATAACAAACAAAAAAAAGAACCCGGACGTATTTTTTTTCATTTGTAATTTACAGATATACAATTACATGTATTCATGAAGATTCTTAGCATATATTCGCTTTGAATTGTTCAACAAAATGATAAACAATAAGTTAACCAGGTTGAATTCTCTGCATTAAAATGTGCTTAAATTTAAGTCACGTTTTTATGGTTCATAGGTAGCCGGCATTTTTATCTTCTTTAAAAAACCACGCCTCATCTTTCTGTTCTGCATTGGTGCTCACAACTGCTTCTCCGTTAAAAATACCCTGAAAAATAGTTGCAGAATTATTGACAATTCAGATCTCATATCGTACCTTTCCGACATATCAGATTATTTTCAATATCAGGGACAAACTACTGAAAAACAATTGTTAACGGTGAAATATCCGCTCTCTGCACTTACTCTCTTTACCCACCCGCAAAGTAGCCTGTTCTTTTAAAACAGTTTTCCTAACGAATTAATGATGCGTTTATGACAAACCCTAAGACTGAACAGGGACAACCGCAACAACCCGTAAAGAAAAAGAAAAAAGGTTGTTGTTTCGGCTGCCTTATGACCATACTTGTACTTATCGGATTGATTATCGGCACACTGGGCTATTTCTGGTACAAAAGCCTGCCGAAAAAATCTGCAGTTGAAAAGGAATATTACACTATACCGGATTACTACGAAAAATGAGCCTTATGAAGCGACTTATAACACTTGTTCTGATTGCTGTACTTGTAACCGGGGCTTACGCCCAATCCCGGTTCGACCTCCATGTTCAGCCCGGTAAAACGGTGATGCCGGGTGATGGATTGGATTACACGACCCTGGTTGTTACAGCCCGCAATGCTGAAGGCGAGATCATGACCAATATATCTGGCAGGGTGAAAGTCGGTATCAGTTCGGGTTTCGTGGATGAAACAGAAATTCCGATGAACAGCGGGGTGGCCATGGTGAAATTTACGGCCCCCATGTTCGGGACACCCATCAAGTCGTCGCAAAGGATGGTGTATTTCATGTTTAAGTTCATGGAGAAGTTTATTTCCAGATCGTCCGGTTCTACCGACGAAATGGCCAACCGGAAACTTGCAACCGGTATTGCGCTGGAAACATTTAAGGAAGGACTGAATCCGGTGACTTTGCTGCCCAAAAAGAACGGGGAGAATGAAGTTTTTATCGTCTGTGAGATGAACGGGGTTAAAGGCAAGGCTAAAATCACCATTTCCAAAGAAACCGACAGCCCGAACGGAAACATCATACCCGGAATGTATTATGGTAAGGACATCACAGGACAAAGCAGCTGGTTTCTTGACATAAGCAGCGGAGGACAGGGACTGTTCGGTGAAGCCAGTGGCAGTGAGCAGAATGCAAATACCATTCTGTTTACTACTGAGAGTTTCAAGGAGTTTAACGATGCCATGGGCAAAATGGCCGGGATGACCGGTTTTATGAAGGCTTACCTTGGCCCTCCCGAAAGTGAAACGAAATACCTCGAGAACTACAACATCAGAGAAATGGGTATGGGTTCTGCGTATATGCCCATGCCCAACAACGGGGTATTCGTGTACATACCTCCCATTTTGTTTGAGTACGCCGGCCGGAAAACGGAGGAGACCCAGGGCGGAAGCGATGACACCGAAAAACTGAAATTCGAGAAAACAGGCATTGTTTTTTCTCAGGATAAGGTTGTTGGTGATGGCAGAAGCCGCACAAAGGCTGTGTTTCACTACGAAGATGAAAACGGGTTGCCGGTTTCGGGGAAGACCATCCGCTGGGAGATCCCGAAGGGACTGAAAGTATTGTCGGTGCAAACAACAACAGATGCAACAGGCAACGCCATGGTAGAACTGCAGGTACCTGTGGTAAAAGCCGATGGTGAAACCCGCGGTGACCAGGGTGGGCTGATTGAAAACTATGCGTTGTACCCCTTCAAGGTTCACTACACCTCACTGAAAGAAAAAAAAGAATCTACGCAGGCAACCCTGGTGGTTTACAAAACCCTTGAACAGGATCTGTATATACTGAAACCGGGAATGGAACTTGCACCCTACAGGGTTCTGTTGCCCCAGCTTGAGTATTATAACCTGGAGAGCAGCATATACGCGGTTATGCCGGAGAGTTATATGACAAGTAATACGGTAAAAATCCCTGTAAATGATGCCATGATCTTTGTCGGATCGGCCAATTTCGATAAGACAGAATTCATGCGGTTGTACGATATGTATTTTAAAAAGGACCGCAAGCTGTTCATGACTTTCCTTGAGAATGAAAAGGGTGGATTTTCTGCACTTACTGACGCCCGGGGTAAATTCAAACTGATCATCCGGGATTCAGAAGGCAAAAGAAGACTATACATGGGTGGTTACGACCGTAAGGTTCCGCTGGAACCCCTCGAGGCGAAGATTGCTGACCTTACGGGCCGCAGAAAGGGGGCACTAACGGAAGTCCTGGGTTTACTTTCTGCCGGAGCCGATGCTTCAGGAAATATTGCTCCGGATGACGGGACATTTACCGGACAGGGGCTCAATGCCCTGGATTATAAACAGAAAGTCTATCTCCAGCTGTTCGAAATGGAGAGGGTGTTGTGCAAGGGCAGTCATACCGAGGCCATGTACCTCGAAGAAAAACTGCACATTATCGGGATGCTGATGACCAACGCCAAAGGAACTGCCCGTTTTATGGGCGATACCGGCAAGGAAATCATCGAAAATGGCTGGGAGTTGCTTGGAATGGCCTGGGAATATGCTAACGAAAAATTTAAAATCACTGAAAAATTAAGTCAGAAGGTCGGACTGGACAAGGTGGGTGATTCGCTGGCTAAGCTGGGGATGAAGATCGAACTGGCAGCCTGGAGTAAGTACATGGGCAAAGATCAGAAATATGGCACCAAACGGATTATTCTTGAACAGATCAAAAAATATGTGCTGGCCTCGGATGCCCCTAATAAAAACAAGGCAAGTGCCGCCTATTACCGTATGATGGGTCAGGCGGCCGATGCCATTTCCGGTGAAGTGTGGGATGCCTTAACCGGAGGTATTTCTGATGCACTCTCCGAGGCCAATCCTGTTCCCGATATGATTGTTGATAAACTCCGCAACATGTTTTATGCGGGCTTGAGGGCTGAGGTGGATAAGTTTATGGCCCAGCCACCTGAAAAAATTCACGCCATCTATCCGCAGTTGCTGGAGGCTTTGCGCGACCGGTCCACAGAAATCAGGACCTATTATCAGGACATTGCGGCATCCCGCTTCAATTTTGAAATGTACAAGGCCGATGTGGACTTGTTCAGGGACGTGGTGGTGAAGGGAGCAATCATCATCTACGATGTTAAAACCCTCAACTGGGCAAAAGTTAAGGATCACCTGGAAAAACTGGAGAATTTCAACAAAGTGACCGATGCAGCATACACAGCCACCCGTTTCGCTCAGGAACTCTGGCGATACAAAAACCTCTGGCAGGAGGCAAGCGCTGCATTCCACTTTGCCAACCGAAGTGTCAGTCAGGGAGTACTGGTAAGTGAGATGCCCATTGATGAATGGCATTTCAGGCTGTTTCAGGAAGCATATGCTGCCCGGGTCAGTGCCGGCATACCTCCGGCAGTATCAACACTTGCCTCTGCTGATCTTTCGCTCCGCGGCAGCGCATTGCCCATTGAACAGATCAACAAAGTGATGGCTGCCGGCAATGCCCAGACTGCCTGGATGGATTCGCAAAGCGGAAGGCTGACATTGCTCAACGGGTTTCAACCCGAAGTAGCCGGTAAATTATACCAATCAGCCTCCGGATTTGATTATGAACTCACCCACCTTGTGGTTTCTGCCCTGGCTTATGCTCAGGAACAATCAGCACAGAACAGGCAGGCTTATGAATCTGCTGCCGGAAAACTGAAATCAGCCGGAACTGAACTTGCAGGCATTGCTGAAAAAACGCAATCTGCACTCGATGAGATCCCCGGATCGGTTACAGTTCCTGTTGAAGCGGTTGACAACTCCACAGAGGTGAAACCCTGGGATAATCCACTTTACCGGAAGATTGCGGGAGGTGCTTTGGCGGCAGTACTGTTGGCTTTCGTTATCTGGTGGGTACTCAGGCGGCGCAGATCCCGGCCTTCCTCAGTGTCGCAGCCTGACTTGCAGGCGGCACCGCCAAAACCAGCCCCTGCCAGTCCGGTTTCACGTCCTGCTGCCCCTGTTCAACAGGCTACTCCGCCAGTTACTCCCATTCCCGGACCCCGGTTTTGTCCTTCGTGCGGAAACTCATTGACTCCGGGAGCCAGGTTCTGTAAGAAATGCGGGAACAAAATAGTTTGAAGTACCCTTCAATAATGTCAGCAATGAAATATTGTGTGCAATGCGGTAATCCTTTGAAAGCGGAAGCCAGGTTTTGCGGCAAATGCGGGCAGGTTGTCATAACTGACAGGAAGCCTGTTCAGGATTTTCTGGCTCCCGGTACTTCCTGTGAAAATTGCGGGTTCACTCTTCCACAGGGAATCAGATTCTGCACCCGTTGCGGAGCTCCCGCT
>CALMDN010000324.1 GCA_937864935.1 uncultured Bacteroidales bacterium | reverse complement strand
CAGGCCATTCAGCAGGCCCATGAACTCGCCAATCTGCATGGGAACCAGTCGGTTGAGACTGCACACCTGATGCTGGGTCTGTTGTTATCCGATACCAATGTAACTCCCTTTCTGCTTGGGAAATCCGGGGCCAGTACAGCCGTTCTCAGGAGCAGCCTGGAGGCCATGATCAGGTCATTTCCGAAAGTCAGCGGCGGAGAGCAATACCTCAGCCACCAGGCTTCACAGGCTTTGCAAAAGGCTTCAGCCATAGCCAGACAGATGGGCGATGAATACATCTCTGTAGAACATCTGTTGCTCGGATTGCTGGGAGGCAGCGACCAGACAGCCGATCTCCTGCGGCAGGCAGGTCTCAGTGAAAAGGAACTGAGAGCCGCCATCGCTGAACTCAGGAAGGGGTCCAGGGTTAACAGTGCTTCTGCCGATGATACCTTCAACGCCCTGAACCGTTACGCACGTAACCTCAACGAACTTGCCCGCTCGGGGAAGCTTGATCCTGTGATCGGCCGTGACGAAGAAATCAGGCGGGTGCTGCAGATCCTGACCCGGCGTACAAAGAACAACCCCATCCTGATCGGAGAGCCTGGTGTAGGCAAAACAGCCATTGCGGAAGGACTGGCCCACCGCATCATCAACGGCGATGTGCCGGAAAACCTGAAGTCGAAACAGATATTCTCCCTCGACATGGGGGCACTCATCGCAGGAGCAAAGTACAAGGGGGAGTTTGAAGAACGACTGAAAAGTGTGGTAAACGAGGTGATCGGTTCCGATGGAGAGGTCGTGCTGTTTATCGATGAAATCCACACCCTGGTGGGAGCCGGTGGCGGTGAAGGAGCCATGGATGCCGCCAATATCCTGAAACCGGCCCTGGCCCGGGGCGAACTGAGGGCCATCGGTGCGACCACCCTCAAAGAATACCAGAAGTATTTTGAGAATGACAAAGCCCTGGAACGCAGATTTCAGATCGTACTCATCGACGAACCCGACACCATGGATGCAGTATCCATCCTGCGTGGACTGAAAGAACGCTACGAAACCCATCATCAGGTGAGGATCAAGGATGAAGCCATCATTGCGGCCGTCGAACTGTCGCAGCGCTACATCAGCGACCGTTTTCTTCCCGATAAGGCGATCGACCTCATCGATGAGGCGGCATCAAAACTCAGGCTGGAAATCAACTCTGTGCCCGAAGCCCTTGACGAGGCTGAACGCCGCATCAAACAGCTGGAGATTGAAAAGGCCGCCATCCGGCGCGAAGGCGATGAAATACGCATCAGAGCCATCAACGAAGAACTGGCCAACCTCACCGAAGAAATGAATGCGCTCAAGGCAAAATGGAAAGCCGAAAAAGAGATTGTGGATGGCATTCAGCGAACGAAAAAAGAGATAGAGCAGTTCAGATTCGAAGCCGACAAAGCAGAGCGGGAAGGCGATTACGGGAAAGTAGCAGAAATCAGGTATGGCCGGATCAAAGCTGCTGAACAGCAACTCAGCACCTTCAAGGAAAAACTGAATCTGCTGCAGTCGGAAGATGCCATGATCAAAGAAGAAGTCGGATCGGAAGAAATCGCTGAAATTGTCTCCCGCTGGACTGGCATTCCGGTAAGCCGAATGCTGCAGAGCGAACGCGAAAAGCTGCTGCACCTCGAAGACGAACTACACAAAAGGGTTGTCGGCCAGGACGAAGCCATTGAAGCCATTGCCGATGCCATCCGCCGCAGCCGTGCCGGGCTCCAGGACAACAAAAGGCCCATCGGCTCCTTTATTTTTCTGGGTACCACCGGGGTCGGTAAAACAGAACTCGCCAAAGCCCTGGCAGAATTCCTGTTCAATGATGAAAACGCCCTGGTGAGAATCGACATGTCAGAATACCAGGAAAGACATTCCGTATCCAGGCTCATCGGTGCTCCTCCGGGGTACGTGGGATATGATGAAGGCGGTCAACTCACCGAAAAGGTAAGGCGCAAACCCTATTCCGTAGTCCTGCTCGATGAGATCGAAAAGGCCCATCCCGATGTCTTCAACATTCTGCTGCAGGTGCTCGACGATGGCCGGCTTACTGACAATAAGGGCCGGACAGCCGACTTCCGCAACACCATCATCATCATGACGTCCAACCTCGGTTCGCAGATCATCGGCGAAAGCCTGAGCAACCTCAGCGACAGCAATGCCTATGCACTGTTTGAGCAGACACGGCTGGAGGTAATGAAACTGCTGAAACAGACCATACGGCCCGAATTTCTCAACCGGATTGATGAACTCATTATGTTCAGGCCCTTATCCGACAAGGAAATCAAGCAGATTGTCAACCTGCAGCTCAATAACCTGAAGGCTTTGCTGTTGCAGAACAACATTCAGCTTGAGATTAAAGAGGCGGCAGTTCAGCTGATTGCTGCAGAAGGTTTCGACCCGCAATACGGGGCCCGTCCGGTGAAAAGGGTGATTCAAAGGAAAGTGCTGAATGTTTTGTCGAAAAAGATCCTTTCGGGCGAAATCTCAAAAGATGCGCAGGTTGTGCTTGACGCTGAAAACGGAGAGCTGTCCTTCAGCAACAGGTAAAGTGCAACCGAAGCGTTGCTGTGGCCTAAGGCTGGGTTTCAGGTAAGCAGTTCAATACTGTTATGAGTGTATGTCTTCGGTTTCAGTATTGTCGCCATGGGATTAGGCAATGCATCCTCTCATCCTGCAAACATGTATTATTGATTTACTTCGCCAGGTAAGATTCTGATGGTTGTCTTCCTTCGACTCCGCTCAGGATGACAACCGGGAGAAGCAGCCTTTCACAATGGTCTGGATGACAACCGGCGTTGGCAATACATTGCCAGGGAAGTCAACCATTGGTACTTTTCCCGGGTTGCACCCCCCTTCCGGGTCATACTGAGATTGTCTGTTAGCTGACACAAGCAAACTAGCAGGCGAAGTCGAAGCGCGACCCTTCTTCAATTCAGCACGTTATTGCGTTGTAAATTAACGGAAGGAATGCTTTTGTTGTTGCAAGCCGGTGAAGATTGGTGGTGGTTGTCTTCCTTCGACTCCGCTCAGGATGACAACCGGAAGAAGCAGCCTTTCACAATGGTGTGGATGACAACCGGCGTTGGCAATACATTGCCAGGTAAGTCAACCATTGGTACTTTTCCAGGGTTGCACCCCCTTTCCGGGTCATACTGAGATTGTCTGCATGCTGACACAAGCAAACTAGCAGGCGAAGTCGAAGCGCGACCCTTCTTCAATTCAGCACGTTATTGCGTTGTAAATTAACGGAAGGAATGCTTTTGTTGTTGCAAGCCGGTGAAGATTGGTGGTGGTTGTCTTCCTTCGACTCCGCTCAGGATGACAACCGGAAGAAGCAGCCTTTCACAATCGTCTGGATGACAACCGGAGGGAGGCTGTTATGAAGCATTATCCAGGATAACAACCGGGGATTTGAAAAAACCAGCCTCACGGATCGTCAAAGCAAGTCTTTAACCATACACAAGAAAACTTTCAAAACGGGTCGCCCAGCATTTTTTTTACATCTCAATGTCCAGGTTCAGCTGATCCTTCAGCTTTTTGATTTCGGGCACATTGCGGGCCATGGCATCGAATTTCTCCTGATCTGTGTAAGGCCTGCGTTCTTCGGCTGGCTTCTCAACGATCAGGGTCTCAACGGAAATGCCTGTATTTCTGAGTTTCTTTCGGAGAAACAGGGTCATCGCCGGACGATGCTCAAAAATATAGCCATCCTGTATTTTGTTATCAACCGTGACAATCACCCTGTTGTTTTCATCCAGTACCGGCACCCTGCAGGTGAGGGTTGCATAAAGGTTGGGCAGTTCACGGGCAACGGCTCCGGCCATCTCTTTCCAGGCTGTTTCAAGGTCCGCCTGGGTAAAGCTTTCGAGCATAACCGGCAGTGCTTCCAGTTCATCCACTTCGCCGGCAGCCGGTTCTTTCGCCTCGCTCTTCGAACCGGGGTTCATGATGTTGCCGAGGTTGATGCCGGTGTAGCTTCTTGGAGCCACGGGTTTCACTGCTGTTTCAGTATTCCCGGCAGGCGGCTCTGCGGGCTTTGGTGCCGGCGCGGCAGCCTCCTGGTTCAGCACAGGCAGCGGCTCTTCCACTTTATTCTGCGGTACAGGTGTGGCAGGTACCGGGGCTGGAGCAGGAGCAGGAGCAGGTGGAACCGGCCTGGGTGCAGCCGGGGGATTGGCCGGCGGCTGGGCAGAAACTCCCTCCGTATTGGATAGCATGCAGAGCTGCATCAGGGCAATCTCAAGGTGCAGGCGCTTGTTGTTGCTGTTGCGGTAATCGATGTCTGATCTGTTGCAGATATCCAGCGCCTTCAGCAGAAAACCCTGCCTGCATTGTGCGGCTTGCTGCAGGTACTGGTTGCGTATGTTGGCACTGGTATCCAGCAGCTTCACCGTCTCCCTGTCCTGGCTCACCAGCAGATCGCGCAGGTG
>CALMDN010000323.1 GCA_937864935.1 uncultured Bacteroidales bacterium | reverse complement strand
GCTGATGAGTCCCATGGCAATTCCGGAAACCGGTTTGATGAGTTTTACACCGGCATCCATCAGGGCCATGGTTCCGGCACATACCGTTGCCATCGACGATGAGCCGTTTGATTCGAGGATATCGGAAACCACACGAACCGTGTAGGGGTTGATGTCGTTGCCGGGAATCATATTTTTGAGTGCCCTGAGGGCCAGGTTACCGTGACCGATTTCGCGGCGGCTGGTTCCCATGGTTCTTTTCACCTCACCGGTGGAGAAGGGCGGGAAGTTATAATGGAGGATAAAATCAACCTTTTATTCAATCACGGCACCATCGATCACCTGTTCATCAAGTTTTGAACCCAGGGTAACGGTGGTAAGTGATTGGGTTTCGCCACGGGTAAAGATGGCTGAACCATGGGCGGCGGGAAGGTAATCAACCTCACCCCAGATCGGACGGATCTGATCCAGCTGGCGGCCGTCGAGCCTGACACGCTTATCGAGAATCACATTCCTTACCGCTTCCTTCTCAACATCATGGAAATAACGTTTGATGAGGGGTGCTTTTTCAGCAGCGGCCTCTTCGGAGAGGGTGGCAATAAACTCTTTTACAACAGCTTCTAAAGCCTCGCTGCGCTCGTGTTTGGCCGTGGCTTTGCTGGCAATGGCGGCAATCTTGTCGTAACAGAAAGCCTTTATATCAGCCCTGAGGGTTTCGTCGTTGTTCTCATGGCTGTAGGTACGTTTGGGGCTTGACTTGGCAACCTGGGCAGCCAGTTCAATCTGTGCCTGACACTGAATCTTAATGGCATCGTGGGCGATCTGAAGGGCTTTGATCATATCGTCTTCAGAACCCTCCTTCATTTCACCTTCCACCATCATGATGTTGTCCATGGAGGCAGCAACCATCATGTCGATGTCGGCGCGGGGTACATCGCTCATTGGCGGATTTACCACAAACTGTCCGTCGATGCGGGCCACGCGCACTTCGGAGATCGGGCCGTTGAAGGGGATATCGGAAACGGCAAGGGCCGATGAAGCAGCCAGACAGGCCAGGGCATCGGGCAGGATATTGGTATCGGAAGATATCAGGGTGATGAGTACCTGTGTTTCAGCATGAAAATCATCGGGGAAAAGCGGACGCAGGGCCCGGTCAACCAAACGTGAAATGAGAACTTCGTAATCCGAAGGCCGGGCTTCGCGTTTGAAAAAGCCTCCGGGGAAACGCCCTGAAGAGGCATATTTTTCACGGTATTCAACCGTAAGCGGCATGAAATCAACGTTGTCTGCAGCTTCTTTTTTGGCAACCACGGTAGCTAAAAGCATGGTGTCGCCCATTTTTACAACAACAGACCCGTCGGCCTGCTTGGCCAGACGGCCGGTTTCGATGGAAACGGACCTTCCGTCTCCGATGTCAAAGGTTTTTACTATTCCTTGCATATAAAATATTGTGAAATTGGTATTTGGGCCGGTGGCGGGATTTCCGCTTCAGCGGGGCAAAATTAAGCTTTAAATGCTTAGGGTTGAGAAACCCTCAGAAATAATTGAAAACAAACAGCATAAAAAAGAGGCAATCGGTGAATTGCCTCTTTTAAAAGTATCATAAACAGAAATTACTTCCTGATGTTCAGTTTCTTGATTACTTCCCTGTAACGCTCAATGTCTTTTTCCTTGAGGTAATCGAGCAATCTTCTGCGCTTACCTACCAAACGCACGAGTGAACGCTCGGTAACAAGATCATTCCGGTTGATTTTCAGGTGACCGGTGAGGTGCTGAATCCTGTGGGTAAAAAGTGCAATCTGACCTTCTGCTGATCCGGTATCCTGAGCACTTTTGCCGTAAGTACTGAAAATTTCTGACTTTACTTCTGAAGTTAAATACATGGTAAAAAATTTATTTCTTTTGTAACGGGCTGCAAAAATAGAACATTATTTTTATTTGTACAACCATTTTCAGAAAATTTCGTGAAAAAGTTCATTAAAGTTTTTTTTCAGTCTTCCATGCTGACAGTCAAAATATTACCATCCATTTAGTAGTTACTCCCTCCTGAAGGCTGGTTCAGAAAATCAGAAGATTCAGCGGTTTCAGGGAACGGCACATTCCTGAACCGCGATTCAGAACGACCACTGCAGGCTGGCGACGATGGTCGCTGCGAGAATGGATGCATTGCCGCTGTTGCTGGCGTATAGCTGCGATAACAGGGAAACGTCTGTTGAAGAAGAGACCGACCAGACCAGCGAAGGTGAAACAAACCAGGCATGGGTGTCGGGCAGCAGCATAACTGCCATGTTTCCGCTGATGATGGGCGAAATCGCATAGGAGGCAGATGCCGTAGCAGCATACCCCGAAATCATGATGTTGTCAGCCGACAGGGATTGCAGCAGGGCTGCCCCTTCCTCCGACGGCGATTGATACC
>CALMDN010000322.1 GCA_937864935.1 uncultured Bacteroidales bacterium | reverse complement strand
CCTTGTTAAGCTCAATGGGCATTGATACCGAAGGATTGTTCACTACGCTCCGGTTCCTTGTAGGTACCTTAATGGTGTAAGGGGCCTGCGGGTCGTTTGAATTCTCCATGATAATACTATACTCCAGCCTTCCCGAAGGACCAAGCTCATGTTTTATAGTTTTCTTCAATAGTGTAATGTAGTGTTCCTCGAGCCATTCATAAAAAAACTGGCTGGGGACTTGTATAGTCAGTACGTTGTTTTCAAGTTTTACAGACTTGATAGGTGAAAACCATGTTTTGTAGCTTTGATAATTTACGTTGTCCTTGATGATCTTTAGGCAATTTTCCCAAACTTCTTGATAAGCTTCTCTCATTCTCCCTTAACGTGAAAAAGTTGAACTGTTGTTCTACATCCGGTCTTCCTGGTTCGTTGGCAGTTAAAATGCGTTCTTACTCATATTCAGAACCCTGCATCTGACTACCCCTTATCTGATTTTTTCAACAAAAATGATTGAAAAAAAGTTTAAAAAAAATACAAAATGCACTTGCATTTTCAGAAAAATAGTCGTATTGAATTGGCAGTGCAATGTTCTGTATCCCTTGTCAGTCTTAACTTATTCAGATCTCAGATATATGACCCTACTTTTATAAGTCTTTCTGATTCTGTTGTTCACCCGATCGGCTTCTTTTTTTCTGATTTTAAAGGTCAGGCTGCAATCAAGATCAAACTTTGTGCTCAGCAATTCGAGGTTCTCTTCCTTCACAATTTTCATGATTTCATTCATGGCTGTGTAATCAAAGTTAACCTCATAAACCTCATTCACAGTCATCTCTGTGATTTCTGCCTGGCTAAGTGCATCGCCGGCCGATGTCTTGTAAGCATTGATCAACCCACTCACCCCCAGTTTAATGCCACCAAAATACCTTACAACTACAATCAGCACATTGGTCAGGTCATAGGATAGAATCTGTCCGTGAATCGGCCTTCCTGCGGTGCCGGAAGGCTCGCCATCATCGTTGATTCTGTATGCCTCCCTGTTGAAACCAATCACGTATGCATAACAATGATGCCGCGCATCGTAGTACTCCTTCCTGATTGATTCCAGCTCCCTTTTTACCTCGCTTTCGTCCTTAACCGGTAGCGCAATGGCTATAAACTTACTTCCTTTTTCTTTGTACTGACCTGTAGCCCGGTTCCTGATTGTACGGTAAGTATCATCAAACAACATTCGTAATCTTCAATTGATTTTGAATAACTAACAGTTGAATAGTTTTGGTAGTGGTGCGTTCCGGGCAACTTTCAAACTTACTGATTTTTCATTGAAGTCAATCAATAAAATGATTATTTCTTCACTTTTTTGCAGGATTTTTTTTCATTTTTTAAGAGATTCATTATCAACAATGTTGATAAATAATTCCTGTTTGCCAATTCAGAATGGCTGTAGTGGTTTACATTTGCTGCTTTTTGATTCCTGCGCTCCACAAAACTATGGATACACATCTGAAAGGTGAAATCGCTGCTTTGATTACTGCCGTTTTCTGGACCATAACGGCCCTGGCTTTTGAATCAGCAAGCAAAAAGGTAGGCTCGCTTGCCGTAAATATCCTGCGACTGATCCTCGGTCTTTTTTTTCTCAGTATCTACGGATGGTTTACCAACGGAAGTTTTTATCCCCAGGGAGCCAGCCTGCATAACTGGGTCTGGTTGTCCGTTTCAGGACTGATAGGTTTCGTTCTTGGCGATTTATTTCTTTTTCAGTCGTTTACCATAATCGGTGCCAGAATATCCATGCTGGTGATGGCACTTTCACCACCTATTGCTGCCATTACAGGATGGATCATGATGGGTGAAAGACTCAGTGCCCAGAGTATCGCTGGCATGTTGCTGACACTCACTGGGATAAGTCTGGCTATCCTGGGAAGGAGTAAAAATGAAACCGATTCACTGGGCTCAGGGAATGGGAAGTATAATTATAAACTGAAGTATCCGCTGAAAGGATTGCTTTTTGCTTTCGGAGGTGCTGCCGGGCAGGGGATAGGCCTGGTACTCAGCAAATATGGGATGCAGGATTACGATGTATTTGCTTCAACACAAATCAGGGTGATAACCGGTGTAATCGGTTTTGCAGCCGTTATAACAGTCTATGGAGGATGGAAAAGGGTAAGACTGGCCATGAAAAATGCACCGGCTGTCAGAAGCCTTTCCCTTGGCGCCTTTTTCGGACCATTCCTCGGTGTAGCATTTTCACTGCTCTCGGTCAGATATACTTCTTCGGGCATTGCATCTACCATCATGGCCCTGACACCGGTGCTCATCATCGCACCATCTGCCATCCTCTTCAGGGAAAAAGTTACTATGCATGAAATCGCCGGAGCCGTGATCGCTGTGATCGGAGTATCCCTCTTCTTTGTCTGAATCCGGTTTAACCCTAT
>CALMDN010000321.1 GCA_937864935.1 uncultured Bacteroidales bacterium | reverse complement strand
GACCCATCCAGGCTTTACCGATGTATCCCCTGATTTTGAGCGACTTGCCACTCTCAAATTTCATATAGCAGTTGTAGGTCTTGCCACTCGAAGGATTGTAGATGGTGCCTCCGCTCCATTCATCATTCGCAGCATCGTAAGTAAAATCCTTAAGTATCTGCAATCCCATAATCTTTCTGGACTGTAGTTTGGTTTCCGGATTGTTTTTATCCAGCTTTTCTTTTCCATTGGTCTCTTTGGGTTCTTTCAACCAGACAATTTCACCCACATACCGGCCATTGGAGGCCTTGTGTATCTTGACCTGGGATTTCTCTTTCCCTGTTTCGTCATCGTAGGTTAAATAAATGCCTGAGATGCGGTCTGCTTTACTGGATTGTCCGATAACCACTGAAGGTAAAAGGAACCCGATGCCAAGAATGGCTGCAATAAATACCTGCTTCATGTTTACATAGTTTAATTGGTGAATATGAGCCGAAGATACTTCATTTGACGAAAATAACTTCAGCCGGCATCGCTATTTTGAGTCTGCCATCGTTCACCACACGCAGTTTTACTGCATAAACCAGGTTGACCCTTTCCTCCCGGGTCTGAATGATTTTTGGAGTGAATTCTGCTGAAGGGGAGACCCAGGTTACAGAGCCTGTCAGTTCTTCCAGCCCCTCCTGATTGTCGATGAAAACCCTTGCTTTCTGACCGGTTTTAATGGACGATAGCATATCACCGCTCACATAAACCCGGAGCTCCATGGTGCTGAGATCCGCAATTTTATAAAGCGGCTTTCCAAAAGCAGTAACCTCTCCGGCCTCAGCAAAACTCGACAGCACTGAGCCTTCGACCGGATTGACTATATAGCATCGTTTCAGGTTTTCCTTAGCCTGTGAAATCTGGGCTTCAACCACCTTTATCTCATCTGAAACAGACTCCAGCTGTGTTTTTACGCTGAGAATCTGCTGATCAATCACCCTGATAGATCCGGTGATATCATCCAGCTGTTTTGGTGTAGCTGCCTGTGCTTTCAACAGGTTTTCAATCCTCTGCAGGTCGTTGTTCAGGTTGGCTTTCTGTTGCTGATAAACTGCAGCCTGGGCATGTATCCCGGCAGTCCTGCTCTGAATTGCTGTCTTCTGCGACTGCAGCTGGAGCAATCTGTAATGGAGGTCGGTGGTATCGATTAACCCAATGGTATCTCCTTTCTTCAGCAACTGGCCTTCGGAAACATCCAGCCAGATGATTCGTCCGTTGGCTTCGCTCGAAATTGTAGTTTCTTCGGCTTCGAAATTCCCGTAAGCATCAGAAACTGTTTGGTTGTTTTTACACGATCCCATCAGTAAAGAGGTCATTGTCAGAATTATTATTGTTTTGAAAGTGTTCATTGGATTGACGTTTTTCTTTGTTTCCGGATTATTTTAACATGCCTGATGCTGTGATATAATTGATGCGGGCCAACTGAAGCTGAATCTTATGAAGCTGCAGGTTCAGCTGAGCCTGTGTCTGCTGGTTCTTTTCAGTCAGGTATTCCGTTGAAGTAATCATTCCCTGATCAAGCAAGGCTGCTGCAGACTTCTCTACTGCATCACGGAGACTGACAATTCTGAAGTCAGCAGCAATCATATTTTCGGTTTTGAGGATGTCCTGTTTCAGACTGTTCAGCAGGATACGCTGGTTTTTCTCAAAGTTCTGCTTTTGTGTTTCTATAATTTCCTGCTGAATTTCTATAATCCTGGTTTCTTTCCTGCGCTGACTCCAGTTCCAGATTGTCCATGAGAAACGGGCTCCCACCATGGCAAAACCATCAAATTGATTTGACAACATGTTTAAACCGGGTTTACCGTAGCCCACTGTACCGAATGCGGATATCCGGGGCAGCATTCTGATCCCGGTCATTGATTTCTGGACGCCGAATTTTTCCTGCTGAAGCTCAAACAAGCGGTATTCAGGCCTTAAGTCGGTAAGCATTGGCGGCAGGCTGTCGGTAACCGGAATCTCCAGTTCAATGTTGTTACTGAAACTTGTACCGGTCAATTCACCCAGCTTATAGATGGCAGATGCCTTGCTGTGCACCAGTTCTGTAAGCGATTGTTCTATGTGTATGATTTCGGCATCCAGTACATCAGCATTGGACTGCAGAACAGTACCATTGGCGACTCCCGAACGGATCTTTCGAAGCTTGGACTGAAGTTCAGACATGCTGAGCCTGAGTAGCTTTTCCCTTTCCTGATAGATCAGGATGGTGAAGAACACCTGATTCACTGTTTCGCGCAGGCGATGGTTTTCTATTTCCACAGTCTGCAGATTGACCAGGAGTCCGGCTTCTTCAAGCTCCTTTTGCCTGGAGATCATTCCACCATCCCAGATCAATTGGTTAACATCGAGATTCACTTTGTAACTGTCTTTATCCAGAGAAGGGATACTGACATTGGGAATGGAGATGGGCAGAGCGGTAACATCGGATTGCCAGCTGACTTGTCCGCCTATGGATACCTGGGGCAGATAGTTGGATGACAATACCGATTCCTGCATCCGGGTGCTTTCTTCAAAAAGAGGAGCTTGTCTGCTCAAAGGGTGATTGGCCTGTGCACGCTTATAGCATGTATCGAGTGTGAGCGGACCGGAAACCTGAGCGCTTGCAGTGCTGGTGAATAAAACCAGCCAGACCAGTCCTTTTTTCATTGCTTTCATTTGTCGGGTGTTAAGGATAAGATCAGGGTATGCGGTATTACCGATTTTCTTTCTTCAATAAATTGCTGAAAAGCTTCTTCATCCATTCCCATCATTCCTTTAAGCACTGGTTTGGCGATAAACGGGAATACACACATACTGATCAGGTTGGTAATCAGGTGTTCAGCTTTAATTGGAACAATAATCCCCCGGGCAGCTTCAAGGGATATCTGGCTTCTGATAATTTCAAAATCGATCCCGGCATTTCTGAAATTCTCGACCAAACGCCTGGGGTTGCGGCTGATCTCATGGAAAACGAAAATGGCCAGATCGGGATTTTGTTTCAACATCTCAATATAGGTCAGGCTGATTTTCTCAATTTTTTCAAATACCGGGATGGGTGATTGTAGAATAGATATTATTTTCGGGAAGATCAGGTTGAGTACTTCTTTGAAAACAGCTTCAAAAAGCTTGTCTTTCGTCCGGTAGTAATAGTGCAGCAATGCCTTATTGATGCCCGCATCATCGGCAATTTCCTGCATCCTTGCTCCGTCAAACCCCTTAATGGTGAAAATCTTCCGGGCTGAAAGAAGAATCGTTTTTTCTGTATTTTTATCAGAATCAGTCATTTAACAAATAACTATGTGGTTTAATCAAATAGTTTAACCAGGTGGTCAAAAGTAGAACAAAAAAAAGCACAATGCAAGTTTTTTGAAAAAAAATTCATTGTGCTTATAAACACCTATTTTTCAATAAATTCGAACGAAAGCAGGACTGCCTGAACCTGTTTGAGCAGATCCCTTTTGTCTTCGTTGGGGGCATATACATACCCGTCGAGGGTAACAACCATGTTGTTTTTTCTGTCAACAAAGGTGTAACTGATATAGGGACCACCCATGAAATCTTTTCTGACTTCCCACAATCCCCTGGTTTCAACCGCCAGTTCATCTTTTAGTTTAATACTCCGGCTCACTGGTTGGATAAATTCATCAGCCACAATCATGTAGGAGCTATCGCTGGGACCTGGGACAAACAGTTCTGTAAACTGGTTTCTTACCGCTTTTATCTTATTCCTGTTAAAAGCGTTTGTGTCTGTATAAGGATAGGAATAGAGGATGAGTCCCTGACTGAGTTTATTCGCTTCCCTTCTGATCCACAGAAAATTGTCTTTGTCAACAGCCACGTAATAGTCTGCGGGAATATTTATTTTCAGATTGAACTTCTTCTTAACCAGTTCAATCGCTTTGATATTTAATGATTTGGAATATAGGCTCTGCTGTCTTTCGATTTCTGCATTGTCATAAAGATTCAGGATTTCGTATTTTTTCTGTTCGAAAATACTCTTTATTCCCTCAATAGAAGCACCTGTAATTTTTACGACCCGTTGTGGTGCAGCCCATACATCGCGCCTCATTTCAATCTGTGGTACCGAGATGCTGCTATCAATTTCAATAATGAAAATGTTCCGGTGGGGTTGCAATATCCTGTTAAACTCGTCGATTTCTACCTGAGCCAGTTTATACAGGGGTTCGGGTTGAGGCAGACCAACCGCAGGACCGCTGAAAAAGGACCTGACCGAATCACCTGCTGAACTCTTCCAGAGTGGCTTGCTCGTAACTACCAGAATTTCAGAAGGTTTGCCTGTGGATTCTGCTTTGGTGGATCTGGATTCTTCGTTGCATGAAGAAAGAAAAAGCAGAATAGCCAGGCTTAGCAAACTCATACCCGGGAATTTCAGTGATGCTTTCATGTGGCTTGTCGGTTATTTATCAATAACAAAGATATTGCTTCTTTAGTATACAGAAAGAAAACATAAAAAAAAGCCGGCAGCATTGCGTACCGGCTTATTCTTTCCTAATACAATTCAGTTAGAATCAGGAGACAACCCCCACCTTTATCTTCTGTCCGGGTTTGATCGATTTTTCGTTTGAAATATTGTTTAGTTTCTTAATTTCTTCAACATCGCTGTTGTGTTTCTGGGCTATTTTCCAAAGCGTATCCCCTTGTCTTACCGTGTAATAAATAAAATCCAGGTTATTGCCAGCTTTGGTTTTCGGGGTATTTTCTACTTTAGCTTCAGCCAGTTGCTCTGTAATTTCAGTTTTTCCGACAATCAGTTTATCCCCCGGATGAATGGTTGTACCTTTGATTTTATTCCACTTTTTCAGGTTGGCCAGTGAAGTGTTGTATTTATCGGCAATTTTTCCGAGCGATTCACCCGGTTTAACTTTGTGATATTTATTTTCGACCCGGGTTGAAGATGCGGGTTTATTGTCTTCATTACCGGAAACAGGCTTTACTGTTTCTTTGGAGGTTTCTGCTTTCGCAACAGTGGTTGAATCTGCTTTCTCAACTTTGTTTGCCAGTTGAACCGGCATGGTGCTTTCCGGTCTTACAATCAGGCGTTGTCCGGCCTTCAGACGGGTTGATTTTAATCGGTTCCAGCGCTTCAGTTCACTGGTTGAGCATCGGTATTTTTTCGCAACAGAAGCGAGGGTTTCACCTTTGCGGACTTTGTGATACTCAGCCTGGGTTACAGATTTCATCATGCTGAGCAGTTGCTCTTTTTCATTTTCAGACTGAGCCCTGAAGGCATACAATTGTGCTTCGTTGTTGACAAAATCAGGGATATTCTTCTTCTGCAGTCTCAATGCATAGTGGTTTCCTTTGGTTGCCGGAATAACACCGCTTTTGAAAGATGGATTGAGAAACTGTATCTCCTCGATGGGAAGGTTCAGCATGGTGGAGATCTGGCTGAATGATAGCACGTCTTTAACCAAAACTGTATCTATTTCATAATGATAAAATCTTGGCTGAACCGGCCGCAGGTTGTGCTCGGCAGCATAACTCATCACATAATTGACAGCTATAAATGCGGGGACATATCCACGGGTTTCCAGGGGCAGAAAAGGCCTGATCTGCCAGAAATCCATTTTTCCGCCTGACCTGCGGATGGCTTTGTTGACATTTCCTGCTCCGGAATTGTATGCTGCCAGCACCAGCAGCCAGTCGTGGTACATTTTATACAGATCGTTCATGTGCTGACAGGCAGCGATGGTCGATTTGATCGGATCACGGCGGTCGTCAACCAGCGAAGTAACATTCAGGTTGTAGGCTTTCCCTGTGCCATACATAAACTGCCATAAACCTGAAGCACCGACCGGAGATTTGGCAACAGGATTCAGGGCCGATTCAACGATGGCCAGATACTTTAACTCAAGGGGCATATTGAAGCGGTCGAGCTGCTCCTCGAAAAGCGGAAAATAAATCTGGGCCAGACCCATAACCCGCTCAGTAAGCCCACGCTTTTTAACCGCATACAGCTCAATATAATCTTTAACATACTGGTTATATGTTAGATTGATTGAAGACTGTGCCCTGAGTTTTTTAATTCTGTTGTAATAAACAGAATCTGCATAAACCGGAACAAATCCGGCTGAAAATCCAAAGATATTCTCAATTTCACTGGCTGATGCACAGTCATAGCCATCGAAATACTTCAGGTTGGCCAGACTGTCGAGCGACGCAGCGATGAAATCATCTTTCACAAACTCCAGGCTATATCTGGATGAATCACTTCCGATGGTGGTGGAAATTGTTTGTGCAGAAGAAAAGCAGACGTGCATCACCAGCCCGGCGGTGATCAGCATCATGGTGAAGTTGTTTAATCTCATCGGCAATTATCTTATTCTTTAATCAGTGAACACAAAAAAATGAAACTCACGTTGAAGG
The DNA here is from genome assembly GCA_937864935.1 of uncultured Bacteroidales bacterium. Taxonomy (GTDB): domain Bacteria; phylum Bacteroidota; class Bacteroidia; order Bacteroidales; family Lentimicrobiaceae; genus Lentimicrobium. The sequence continues at coordinate 21,870 of CALMDN010000321.1, read as the reverse complement.
TTTCTTAACTTAAATTTAACAATCCGTACTCATTTAAACTGCTTTAACCCCTGAAAAAGCCCTGCAAAGTAAATATATGGAGCTTAAGAACTTTATAATAAACTTCAGCAACTATCCTGCCAGTGTAAATTTTACGGGTAAGGTAAGCCTGACCCTTACTGCTTTACCCCGCTGCTTTCCCGGTGTCCAGGGTGGCATTTTCTTTATTACCCGCAAAGCCTCTTCATCACATCCCGCTCCGATTCCCCTTAAAATAGCTGGTTCAGTGATACTTCCATCTTTCTCAACAGTAAAAGCAACGTATACGGTTCCCTGTATGGAAGCTTCCCTGGCTGCCTGAGGGTAGTTAAGATTTTCAGCCAGAAATTTTTGCCTGGCCTCCTCCCCTCCGGGGTACTGTGGAGATTCTTCCACAACGGTAAAAATATCTGCTTCCACCTCTTCTTCTATTGATTCAGCACTGCTGCGTTTCCGGCTGACAGCTTCACGACTTGAAACTACCGATATACCATCAACAAAAGCATTGGTTTCTTCCTTATCATAAGAATTTACGTTAACCGGTAAAGTTTCGGCCGGAGCTGCTACTGTTTGTTCTTTTTTGTCTGTTATTGTTTCTGTCTGGGCAGCAGCCTTCCCGATGGATTCATCATTCACGATTTCCAGGTCCATCTCATGAAGCACTGTCACTGATGGTGGTTTACCGGATTGAATCGGTTTGGCTTTCAGCGACTCTTCCACCCTTTGTTCGCCTGATTGTTGATGGGGTACAGGTACGAATGCCCGGGTATCTGCAGATGTTTCCGTCCCGGTTTGATCAGCTGTCTGAGGGTTCAGATTTTCCTTACCAAGGCGTGACAGGTAAAACTGAATGCCTCCTATGGTCAGCAACACCAGGATACCGGCTGCAATCAGGGCATATTTCCCTGAAAGAAAACTGCGCTTGCCATTTTTTCCTGCATTAGTTTGACCAGCAGATGCTGCACGACGATCTTTTTCCTGTTTTTCAGCCTGCTTTTTGATTCTTCGGGTAAATTCCTCCATTTCTCCGGGGCTCAACCGGGGGAATCGTGGCCCTTCAAATCCTCTGACAGATCTGGCAGTATCAGCATCACCAGCATCCGACATTTCAAGACCGGAATCATCGGATAAAAATTGCTGGTTCAGCCAATCAACATCTTCAGAAAAGGCATTCCTATCAGAAACCAGAAGCCCCTCCAGTGCAAGTGAACATAGTTCACAGTGGTCCAGATGAGCGTCAGCCAGACTTTTTTCACCGGGGGAAAGCAAACCGTTTCCATACCGCAAAAGAGTATCTCCGGTAAAACACCCCGATGGTGTAAACAGCGTATTTTGTTTCTGATGTTCCATCTTAACTGTCGGCAAAATATCTTTCCAGATTGATCTTCAGATTTCGTTTTCCGTTCTGAATGTGACTTTTAACTTCATTCAGGCTGTGCCCTGTCGCCTCACTGATCTGCTGATACGATCTGTTTTCAAAGTAAAACATCAGCAGGCATTGCTGTTGTCCGGGTGGTAGTTTCCCTAGCAATTCATCCAGTTTTTCAAGGTGTCTTGTCGATTCATTCTCATCAGAAGGATGCAGAAAATCACGATTTTCCATAACCTCAGAGATAAAATCCGCACTTGTCAGAAGGCCGGCAGACTCCTTTTTCTGTTTACGCAGCACCTGTGCACAATGGCTCTTGGTAACAGTGAGTAACCACGACCTGAAATTGCTGACTTCATACTTCTTCAACGTGCTGAAAAGGCTCTCAAAAACACCCATGGCTGTATCCCGGGCTGTCTCGCGTTCGTTGAGGTATTTATAACAAACCCCCAGAACCAGCGGTGAATACCTTGAAAAAAGTTCGCCGATAATCTCCTGATTCCCAGACTGCCTGAACAAACCGGCCAGTTCTTCATCGGAAAGACGATCGAAATGTTTTTCTTCAGGTGCAGGGATAAACATCAGCGATGGAATAGTTTTATTCAAACCTGCACTAAAATACAATATTTCTGCACGATGGGCGTAATTTCTACAGGAGCTTCTTTGTGCCGTCAATCCTTTGCTGATTCTGCATAATGTATTTCATCAGCAAGCCGATAACACCGGAGCCTTGCATTCTTTGACAGATTTTTCGCCTGTGCTTTATGGAAATGTGATCATCCCTGCATCTTCAATATAAAGTTTCATTTTAAAACCAAAAGCCATGGAAACACGCAAATCACCCAAAGCCGATCTGGAAAAGAAACGCACCTTCTTCCTGCAGACAGGATTAATCATCGCGATCAGCCTTGCGCTGGTTGCTTTTGAATGGAGAACTCCTTACGGAAATCCGGTTGTTTTTCCTGATTCAGGAGGGATTGAACCCGAAACTGATTTCATTGAGATCGTTCCCATGAAAAAACCGGAGCCTCCCAAACCTCAGAATGTTACCCTGCTTAAAATCGTTGATACTTCTACCGACGATTTTCCTGAGATCGATATTATAACTGAAATAGGCCTGGATGAGAAACTGGAACCCTATGTTTTGCCTAAATATACAGAGGAAGTTCCCGACAACTCAGATCCTGAAATTCTTTACATTGCTCAAGAAATGCCGTCATTCCCAGGTGGGGAATCCGCGTTATTCGACTACCTTCGCCGGAACATTGATTATCCTGTTCAGGCCAGGGAGGCCGGAATCAGTGGCGTAGTGTACATTGGCTTTGTTGTGGAAGCAGATGGCAGCATATCTACAGTTACCGTGCAGAGGGAACTGGCCGGCGGTTGTACCGAAGAAGCCGTAAGGGTAATTTCTCAGATGCCCAAATGGAATCCGGGCAAACAAAGGGGAAAACCCGTCAGGGTCAGACTCAGCTTGCCGGTACGCTTCACCCTGGTCGGATAAATTTTCCTCCGTATTTAACTAGTTTTCTTCCCATTTTCATTAACCTGTAATCTCAGGTTAAGAACTCTTAAAGTTTTGAATATCAGCCATAACCTTTTGCAGGTCCACCCTCCGTGTGCCTTACTGAACCAACCATCATCATCAACTCAAAACAAACTCACCATGAAACCAACCAGCTTCTTTCGCTTACATCCTTACTGTTTATTTATTATCAGTAATTTATTGATGTTTCTGTTTTCCCTTCATCCATCAGGAATGGCCCAGACTGCTGAAAAGCCGGGGGCGCCCTGCTTTATACTCCCTGAAAATACCGATGCTGAATCATTTCCGCTTTTGTCAGTTGTTTCCGAAGTGGATATTGCCGGCATTATTGCCCATGTAACCGTAAAGCAGGTTTACCGGAACCGTGGCAGTAAACCCATTGAGGCGGTCTATGTATTCCCGGGTTCCACCAGGGCAGCGGTTCATGCCTTGAAAATGACGGTTGGCGAAAGGGTTGTTGTTGCGAAAATCGAAGAACGCAACAAAGCCAGGCAGGAGTACACCCAGGCAGTTCAGCAGGGCCAGACAGCCAGCCTGCTTGAACAGCACAGGCCGAATGTTTTTCAGATGAGCGTGGGAAATATACTGCCGGGCGATCGCATTGAGGTTGAACTGCAGTATACAGAAACCCTGCAGCCATCAGAGGGTCGCTATGAATTTGTTTTTCCGGCTGTTGTCGGACCGCGGTATACCGGGAAAACAGATACCGGCAGGCCAGCAGAGGGCTGGACACAGAACCCTTACACAAATGAAGGTGAATTGCCTGCATACACCTTTGAGCTCCGCTGCAACATCTCATCCGGGATCCCGGTAAAAAATATCCGGAGCACCTCACACCAGATCAATACAGAGTTCATTGATAAAAATACGGCATCTGTATCTCTCGGCAAATCTGAAACCTCCGGTGGAAACCGGGATTTCATTCTTCATTATACCCTGGGCGGAAACCGCATTGAATCGGGAGTCTGGCTATACAACGACGGAAAGGAGAATTACTTTCTTGCCTGCATACAGCCACCCGACGTGGTGAAGCCTGAACTGATTCCGCCCAGAGAGTACATATTCATCGTGGATGTTTCCGGATCGATGTACGGATTTCCGCTTGAGGTGTCAAAAAAGCTGATTTCAGATTTGCTCAGCGGGCTGAAGAGGACCGACCGTTTTAACATTCTGTTTTTTGCGGGTGGAAGCAACCTGCTTTCTGAGAGCTCGGTACAGGCCAGCCCCGAGAACATCGCCAGGGCAATGAATATGCTTAGTTCCCAGAGCGGAGGTGGTGGCACAGAGCTCCTTCCGGCACTCCAAAGGGCGCTATCGCTAGAAGTCAGCGATGATTTTGCACGCACCTTCGTGGTTGCAACCGATGGGTATGTCACCGTGGAGAAAGAAGCTTTCTCACTCATTCGCTCTAGTCTTGGAGAAGCGAGCTTTTTCGCTTTCGGAATAGGAAGTTCTGTAAACCGCTACCTGATTGAAGGCATTGCGCGGGCAGGGTCAGGAGAAGCATTCGTGGTTACCGGCGAGAAAGAGGCCGGAGAAATTGCTTCAACGTTCAGAAAATACATCAGTACGCCGGTACTTACCGGAATAGAAATTGATTTTCAAAACTTTGATGCCTTTGATGTACAGCCTTCAGCCGTACCGGATGTGTTTCAGTCGCGGCCGGTGATGATTACCGGGAAGTTCCGCGGAAAAGCGCAGGGAAGCATTGTGCTGAAGGGCAGCAATGGTACCGGACCATACACCCGGGCGCTTGATTTGTCAGATGCAACAACTTCAGCTGACAATAAAGCCATCCGTTATTTATGGGCCAGGGAACAGATCCGCATGCTGGATGACTATCAGGGCGATTTTAACGGAGTCCCGGACAATCTCAGGGAAAGGGTCACCCAGCTGGGAATCAGCCACAACCTGCTTACCGCCTATACTTCTTTTGTAGCCATCGACAGCAGTAAGCGCAACAATCAGGGAGGATATGTAACGGTGAACCAGCCGCTGCCCTTGCCCGAAGGGGTGAGCAACCTGGCCATCGGAAGCAGTATGCCCGGGAAAAGGATTATGGGGATAATTTCACCATCATCGCCCGTGGAATGCCGCGAAACAAATATGGACATGGAACAGGTTTACCAGGAAGAGGTCTTGCTGACAGAGAACAGCTCTTCACCGGAATTTCCGGGAGGCGAAGCCGCCCTGAAGAAATACCTGAAAGAAAAGCTGGTGATGCCCGAATCTGCTAAACGCAACGGGATTAAAGGAAAAGTAGTGCTGAAGATTACCATTGGGGAAGACGGTAAGATCGGAGGCATCAGGGTAATGAGATCGCTGGGCTTTGGCTGTGATGAAGAAGCCATCCGGATAACCAGGGCCATGCCTGCCTGGAAACCGGCCACCAGAAACGGTAAACCGGTCAGGGCAGAAATCGTGATCAGTATCGGCTTCTGACCAGAAATCATGAAATCCGGAAGCATGCAACGTGGTTCCAGTGCCAGGGAGTTTTCCGGCACAGGGGGCACGTTGCCTGCTTTTTACAATGAGAATGGTTGCCGTAGCAGGGAGGAAACATTAAGTATAATCTATGTAACATATATAGTTCTATATATTTGAATTTCAAAAGCTTAATTAGAATCATTATTTATTGTAAACGGCATTATAAATTGTCTGAAATGCTTCCCCGTAACCAAATTAGTATATACTTTTGCCGGAAATTTAAAGCTATGAAACCTACACATATTGAACACATTGGCATTGCAGTCAGGAGTCTGGAGGAGAGTATTCCTTACTACGAAAATGTACTCGGACTAAAGTGCTATGCCGTAGAAGAAGTTAAAGATCAGCGGGTTAAGACCGCCTTTTTTATGGTTGGGCAAACCAAAATAGAATTGCTTGAGTCAACCGACCCTGAGGGTCCGATCGGGAAATTCATCGAAAAGAAAGGTGAGGGAATCCATCACCTGGCTTTTGCAGTCGAGAATCTTGAAGAGGCACTGAGTGAAACGGCGGAAAAGGGAATCCAACTGATTGATCAGAAACCAAGGGCAGGAGCTGAAGGATTGCACATTGCCTTTCTTCATCCGAAATCCACCTTTGGAGTTTTGACGGAATTCTGTGAGAATAAAAACAAGTAAATCACACCAGATAATCACTGCGGAAAACAACTGGAAACTCTGATTTTTCGGGTTTTTCGCGCTAAATTAAATGCTAAATGGCTTTTGAAGACAAAATCAAGGGACTTCTCGACAAGCGGGAACAGGCCAAACTGGGTGGCGGCCAGAAAAGGATTGATGCACAGCACGCCAAAGGTAAACTTACTGCACGCGAAAGGATAGAATTGCTTCTGGATGAGGGCAGTTTTGAAGAGTTCGACATGTTTGTCACCCACCGCTGTACCAATTTCGGGATTGAAAAACAGGAGTTTCTCTCTGATGGGGTAGTGACCGGACATGGCACCATCGACGGAAGGGTGGTATATGTCTTTTCACAGGACTTTACTGTTTTCGGAGGATCGCTGTCTGAAACCTTCGCCAACAAAATCTGCAAAGTCATGGACCAGGCCATGAAGGTTGGAGCTCCGGTGATTGGGATCAACGACTCCGGAGGTGCCAGGATACAGGAAGGGGTTAACAGTCTGGCAGGCTATGCCGAAATCTTTGAACGCAACATTCTTGCTTCCGGGGTAATTCCCCAGATTTCGGCCATTTTTGGTCCCTGTGCAGGGGGAGCTGTTTATTCTCCGGCACTTACCGATTTTATCGTCATGAGCAAAGGAACAAGCAATATGTTTGTTACCGGCCCCAAAGTGGTAAAAACGGTTACCGGTGAAGTGGTGACTGAGGAGGAACTGGGAGGTGCCATGGTACATGGAACCAAATCAGGAATCAGCCACTTTGTAGCCGATGATGAAAAAGAAGGGATTGCACTGATACGGAAACTGCTCAGTTTCCTTCCGCAGAATAACCTGGAAGAGCCACCACTGGCAACTTGCCCCGACCCCATCGACAGGCTTGAAGATTCCTTGAACTATATCATCCCCGACAACCCGAACAAACCCTACGATGTCAAGGATGTGATTCATTCAATCGTGGATTGCGGTGAGTTTCTTGAAATACAGCGGCACTATGCTCCGAATATTGTAACGGGCTATGCGCGTTTCAATGGGATGTCGGTAGGTATTGTGGCCAATCAGCCCAATTACCTGGCCGGAGTGCTCGACATCAATGCTTCGCGCAAAGCTGCCCGTTTCGTGCGGTTCTGCGATGCTTTCAATATTCCGATCCTGACCCTGGTGGATGTTCCGGGCTTTTTGCCGGGAACTGCTCAGGAATACGGAGGAATCATCATTCACGGAGCGAAACTTCTGTATGCCTATGGTGAAGCCACTGTGCCGAAAGTTACGGTAGTGCTGCGCAAAGCCTATGGCGGTGCCTATTGTGTAATGAGCTCCAAGCACCTGCGCGGGGATATTAATTATGCATGGCCGGGAGCTGAAATCGCGGTTATGGGGCCCAAGGGTGCCATTGAGGTGCTGCATAACAAGAAACTGTCTGAGTTTACAAGTCCTGAGGAGAAAGAAGAGTTTATCCGTGAGAGTGAGGATGAATACAAGGATAAATTTGCCAATCCTTACAATGCAGCCAAATATGGTTACATTGATGATGTGATTGAACCTCGCAACACCCGGTTCAGGGTAATCAGGGCATTTCAGGCACTGGCCACCAAAAAGGATGTGAATCCTCCGAAGAAACATTCAAATTTACCTTTATAAACCGGTAGAGATGAAGACAATAAGAACTGTCATCAGATGGGCCCTTGCATGCTTCATTCTGGTAGCGCTGCTTTTTCCGGGCAGCCTGCTAGCCCAGAGCACGCGTGACCTGAAGATCAATGAGATACTGGTACTCAACGATTCAAACTACGTTGACGATTACGGGCAGCACAGTGCGTGGATTGAAATTTTCAATTCAGCCTATAACACGGTGGATATCGGGGGGTCATACCTGACCAATGACCCGTTGAACCCAACCAAGTATTATATTCCCAAAGGTGACCCCATAACGCAGATTGCTCCGAGGAATTATCTTGTGTTTTTTGCTGATAATGTTCCTACCAGGGGAATTCTGCATTTGAACTTTACCCTTGAAGAGACGGATTATGTAGCAATCTATGAAGGCAATGGAAAAGGCTTAATTGATGCAGTAAAGTTCGGCCCCCAGAAGCCAGATGTATCTTTCGGGCGCCTAACAGACGGAAATCATGAGTGGGGATTTCTTGAAAAAACAACTCCAATGGCCAACAATTTCACCGGAACAGTTGAATCAGCAGGTGAAAAGTTTGTTGAAATGGATCCTTATGGTGTCGGGATGGCTGTTATTGCTATGTCTGTGGTATTTGCCGCATTGATACTTTTATATATAGTATTCAAGAATACCAAAAGGATTTACAGCATTAACCTGAAGAGGCTGTTCTGCCGTGAGTGTAAAAAAGAGCCGCAGGAAGAATCCTTACCGGGTATTGAAATAACCGGCGAAGTAAATGCTGCCATTGCCATGGCGATTCATCTCTATATCAGCGAACTGCATGATCACGAGGAAGCCATTTTAACGATTAAAAAAGTTTCCCGGACTTATTCACCCTGGAGTTCAAAAATCTATGGATTGCGGAACCAGCCCCGTTAATCCGGACCAGAAAAGAACAATAGTTTTAAAAATATCTGCAAAATGAAAAAATTTAAATTCACCATAAACGGGAATGTTTACGAGGTTGAGATTCAGAATATCGAAGAAAACATTGCCGAAGTAGAAGTAAACGGAACTTCGTACAAGGTTGAAGTTGACAAGGCCATTCAGACGACCAAAACACCAAAGCTGGTAAGGTCAGTGAGTGTTCCTTCAACCGATTCAGCCCCGAGCATTGCCAAAACCTCCAGTCCATCGGCACCCAAGGGAACCGGAAGTATTAAATCTCCTTTGCCCGGGGTAATTCTCGACCTTCATGTACGTGAAGGGGACGTGGTCAAAGTCGGACAGAAACTGATCACCCTTGAAGCCATGAAGATGGAGAATAACATCAATGCTGACAAAGAAGGCAAAGTCGTCAGTCTGAAAGTCAGTAAAGGAGATTCGGTGATGGAAGGGGATGTATTAATCGTGATAGGAGAATAATCGATGGAACATTCCGGAAGTTTTCTGAGCTTCGTGAGTGATCACCTGAACCAGTTTTTCACTTACACCGCTTTTGCCAATGTAACCAGCGGGCACCTGATTATGATATGCATAGGTCTGATTTTTATTTATCTGGCCATTGCGAAGGAATACGAACCTATGTTGCTGATCCCTATTGGATTTGGAATTCTGGTTGGCAATATTGCCTTTATGCCTGGACTGAAAATCGGGATCTATGAATCGGGTAGTGTGCTAAACTACCTGTATTTTGGTGTTTTACAAGGAATTTACCCGCCGTTGATTTTTCTTGGGATCGGGGCTATGACCGATTTTTCTGCGCTGATCTCCAATCCCAAACTGATGCTGATCGGGGCTGCTGCCCAGCTTGGAATCTTTGGCGCCTATGCCATAGCGCTGCTTCTGGGTTTTTCGCCTTCTGAGGCTGGAGCCATCGGGATTATCGGTGGTGCGGATGGCCCGACCGCTATCTTCCTTTCATCCAAACTGGCCCCGGAATTGCTGGGGGCGATTGCGATCTCAGCCTATTCCTACATGGCATTGGTACCGGTAATCCAACCTCCGGTAATGCGCCTGCTCACCACAAAAAAGGAGCGCCTAATCCGCATGAAACCGCCACGCAGTGTTTCAAAAGTTGAAAAGGTTTTGTTCCCCATCATCGGGATGTTGCTTACATGCTTTATTGTTCCATCCGGTTTACCGTTGCTCGGAATGCTCTTCTTTGGGAATCTCCTCAAAGAAAGTGGTGTAACCAAACGATTGGCTGATACAGCCAAGGGACCCATGATCGATATTGTAACAATACTGATCGGTCTTACCGTTGGAGCTTCAACACAAGCAACTACCTTCCTTACAGCAAAATCAGTAGGTATTTTTGCCCTCGGAGCTGCCTCCTTTGTAATTGCCACTTTTGGTGGGGTAATGTTTGTGAAAATCATAAATCTTTTTCTGAAAGAAGGGAATAAAATGAATCCCCTTATCGGAAATGCAGGTGTATCGGCCGTTCCCGACAGTGCCCGCGTTTCTCAGGTGGTGGGTCTTGAATACGACAAAACCAACCACCTGCTGATGCATGCCATGGGACCCAATGTTGCCGGAGTGATCGGAAGTGCAGTTGCCGCCGGTATCATCCTGGGGTTCCTATCGTAAGCTAACAGCAGGAAGGCCGGAAACAGGACTTCTGACTAAAAGGAAAGTGATTGGAATGATGGGTTGTTGGAAGGATGGAAGGATGGAATGATGGAGTTTGATCAATACAGGATTCACACATGTCGCAAAGAAAGAACATCAACCGTGGGTTTAAACAACTTAGGGTATGGCAGGATGCTGTGGATTTATATATTCTTACATGCAGGGAATTGCTTAATTTCCCTTGGGAACTTAAGAAAACCGCTTCAAATTGTATTGATTCAGCTCATAGTATCAGCAGGAATATTGCGGAAGGTTACTGCAGGAAAAGCATTAAGGAATATCTACATTTTTGCAACATTGCACTTGCTTCTTCCGGGGAGTTTCATTCTTGTATTACAAGTTTTTTAAAAGCCCGGCAGATTTCTGAGGATTCTTTTGAGGAAATGGATGAACTTCATTACAAAATGGAGAATGAATTAATTCAATTGATTAAATCTTTGCAGGTAAAGCTCAAGGAAGGAACCTGGGATGACCAGCTTTAAAGCGGAGGGATTTGGGTAGGATACGGGCTGCGGGCTCATGAGTGGCAACCATGCCATTCGTGAGCGCAAGTCCGCCATATCCTTCTGTTCTTCCAACATTCCAGCTTTTCCGGACGCTTTTTTTTCTATATTTACCCCCAATCCAATACCTTCTAGCATGCTCATTATCGGAATTGCCGGAGGATCCGGGTGCGGTAAGTCAACCGTCGTTAAGCAGATCGTAAAAAAGCTGCCGAAAGATTCGGTTTCAATACTTCCTCAGGATTCCTATTACAAAGACAATGGCCATCTCAGCCCTGAAGAAAGGGCGAAAATCAATTTCGACCATCCATCGTCCATTGAGTTTAACCTGCTGATCAAACACCTCGATATGCTCAGGGAAGGTGAAACAGTCGGAATGCCGATCTACAGTTACCTGACCTGTGCCAGGGCGAAGGAAACAATTCCTGTGGCGCCGCGCGAAGTGGTGATTGTAGAAGGGATCCTCATTATGTCGAACCCCCGGCTTCGTGAACGCATGGACATCAAGGTGTTTGTGGATGCTGATGCCGACGACCGCCTGATGCGGATTATCCGCCGCGATATTGAGGAAAGGGGGCGTTCCTTTACCCAGGTATTGGATCATTACGATAAATATGTGAAACCGATGCACCTCCAGTTTATCGAACCCACAAAGCGCTATGCCGATATCATTGTGCCTCAGGGCGGAGCCAACCATGTAGCCATCGACATCCTTACCTCCCGCATAAAGATGAATCTCAAGCTTACCTGAGTCTGCAGATCTTCCGGAAAATACTTTGTAACAGCAAAAAGGCGCCAATATGGCGCCTTTTTGCTGTTACAATCTAAATATCCAGACAAATTGACAGTTGCTTACGCTACAAGTACCTTTTTTTTCCTCTGGTACGGATTTTGAAAATCTTGGGTCGAAAACCTAAGTTAAACCAAAAAATGGAGGGTTAAACCATGTTACCAATTTTGAAAAGCAAAAGTTTCTTCCCAAGCATTGTGGATGAATTTTTCGGAAGGGATTATTTACCCAATCTTTTTGAATTTCAGACCGGTATCAACATGCCTTCTGTCAACATCATAGAAGGCAAAGAGGATTTCCGCATTGAAGTAGCGGCACCTGGCCTCGAAAAAGGTGATTTCAACATTCATCTTGAAAACAATGTGCTGACCATTTCATCGGAGAAAGAATCTAAAAATGAGGAGAAGGAAGAGCGTTACATGCGCCGCGAGTTCAGCTACACCTCATTCCGCCGTTCTTTCAGCCTGCCTCAATCGGTAGAACCGGATAAGATTGCGGCCACCCACAGCAATGGAGTGCTGAACATCACTATCCCCAAAAGGGAAGAAGCCAAAGTGAAGCCGGCAAAGCAGATTGAAATCAACTGATTCTGCTTTCGCTGATTAAATTTACAGAGGGGCTGTTGCCATGGCAGCAGCCCCTCTGGTTTTGATTAAAGTCAATCAGGAATTCTTGTTTTAATTCTGCCCGAAGGAGAATCACCCGCAGGCTGATACCAGGGAAACCTTAAACCGGGCAAGCATGAGTTTAACTGAGATAATTGTTGCCTCCATGTGCAGAGAAACCCCGAAAGGTATTTACATTTGCAGCGTATGTATGCGGTAATTGATGTTGAAACAACAGGCGGGAGTTTTGTCAGCGAAAGGTTGACAGAAATTGCCATTTACCTGCACGATGGCACCCGGATTGTTGATGAGTTCAGCACCCTCATCAATCCGGAGCAACCCATTCCGTATATGATCACCCGCCTCACCGGCATCACCAATGAGATGGTTGCCGGAGCCCCGCGTTTTTTTGAAGTGGCCCGCAAGATTGTTGAAATGACAGAGGGAGCAACTTTTGTCGGGCACAACGCTGCTTTTGATTACAATTTTATACGGCATGAATTCAAACGGCTGGGATACAATTACCGTAAACCGACGATCTGTACCGTAAAAATGAGCCGTAAGCTGTTGCCTGGCAAACAGTCTTACAGTCTCGGGAAGCTTTGTCAGGAATTGGGAATCAAGATAGAAAACAGACATCGTGCTGCCGGAGATGCACTGGCCACTACCCGACTGCTGGAGTTGTTGCTCCAGGAAGACCGGACTGCTATTGAGAAACAGAAAGGCGATTCGGTACCCGATATGATTAAGGATGTTCCGGAAGAAACGGGGGTTTACTATCTTCACGATGAGCATGGCAAAGTGATCTATATCGGCAAGAGTAAAAACATATACGAGCGTTTGTTGCAGCATTTCCGCAACAACGATACGGTAAAAGCCGTTGAAATGCGCAGCCGCATTGCTTCAGTTAGCTACGAGGTTACAGGAAGTGAGCTGATTGCTTTGCTGCTTGAATCAGCGGAAATCAAAAAACACAAGCCAGTATTTAACCGGACCCAGCGAAGGTCAGTTTTCAGTTCCGGGCTGTTCAGTTATACCGACGATCAGGGATACCTGAGGCTGTACATCGGGAAAAACCTGAACGGGCATCAGCCGGTTACCTCTTTTACTACCCATGAACATGCCCGGAACTATCTGCACAACCTTGTTTCAAAGTTTGAACTCTGTCAGAAACTCTGCGGCCTTTATGATACCGAGGGGCCCTGTTTTCATTTTGGAATCAGGCAATGCCGGGGGGCCTGCACAGGCATAGAGACTCCTGAAAGTTACAACCGCAGGGCAGAAGCCGCCATCCGGCTTTCCGGATTCAATCATCCCGACTTTTTTATCGTAGAAAAGGGACGCAGCAAGGAAGAGGCCGCGGTGGTAAAAATTGCCGGAGGCAGGTACATTGGATTCGGGTTTACCGATAATGCCGGTTCCGGCGTTGACGGCCTGCACGAATGCATCAGCCATTACGATGATAACCGCGATACGCGGCAGATTATCCGGATATATCTGAAAAAGAATCCCCGGACCAAAATCCTCAGAATAAGCAACCTAGATTTTTCGTGAACCCATGATTAAAAAGGTCATCCACATTGCCTGCATTCACACAGCAGCAATGCTGTTGCTGGGCATTACATCCTGTTCTACCGTAAAAGTTGAAAAACCCACGGAATCTTACCTTCCGGATGTAATCAGAACATCACCTTCGGTGATCGGATTTACCACAGAAGCAAGAATTTCGGATATTCAGCGCGAAGTCAACAAACAATTCACCGGCCTGGTGTATGAAGACAACAGCCTTGAAGACAACGGAGGCGATAACCTGATGGTAAAGGCCTGGAAGCAGGGTGAGATTTCGTTAAACATGACCAACAATATCCTGAGTTACCGCGTTCCGCTTAAAATATGGATCAAAGCAGGATTTAAAGTTGATAAATTCGGTATTTCCCTTTCAGATTACCGGGAATTGAACGGCGCTCTGGCACTGAAATTCCGAACAGCGGTCACCCTCAATCCCGACTGGAGCCTCACGACGAAAACAGAAAGTGATGGTTATGAATGGCTGACGGATCCGGTGGTTAAAGTCGGCGGATTGAACATCCCGGTGAAGTTTGTAGCTGATCTGATCCTTCAGAGCAATCTCAAATCCATGGGTAATACCATCGACGAAAGTGTTAAGGATTATTTTGATCTGAAAACAACTGCACTCGAGGCCTGGAGAACATTGAATCAGCCGGTTTGTCTCAATGAAGAATACAATGTCTGGCTTAAGATTCAACCTGAGGGTTTCTATGCATCTCCGGTTACCGCTTCGGGAGGGATGATCAGGCACAGGAGCGGGGTGAAATCGGTAATTGAATCCTACATAGGGCAAAAGCCGGCAGTTCTGCCGTCGGCTCCCTTGCCGAAGCTGCAGATCAGCAATGATATTGATGACAAAGTGATTATCAATACTTCAGTTGATATACCGTTCAATGAAATCAACACACAGGTAAAAAAGTATCTTGCAGGGCAGACATTTACCGAAGGACGGCGCAGCGTGCGCGTTGAAGACATTGAAATATATGGCAGCGACGGAAAGCTTGTGGCAGCAACAACCCTCTCAGGAAGTTTCAGGGGGACGATTTATTTCAAAGGAGTACCAGCCTTCCGGGCGCAGGATTCAACCCTGGTGCTCAATGATTTTGATTTCGATCTTTCAACCAGGAATGTACTTATTAAGTCAGCAGCCTGGATTTACCAGGGAGGTTTCCGCAATATGGTAGCTAAACAAATGGTATGGCCGCTGGCAAAGGATTTGAAAGCCCTGCAGGCCGAACTCAACAACAACCTCAGGTCATACAGGATTGCAGAAGGTGTTACTCTTTCCGGGCAGGTGAACAGGCTGGCCATCGGTCGTATTCTGATTACCCCGGAAGGTGTGAAGCCATTTCTCGGAGCAGAGGGCAGGATCAAACTCATGTTCAGCAGTGGTGCCAATTGATGATAAGATGGTGGATGAATGCAGGTGCTGAATCCTCATGAATTTTTTATCCCGGTAAAAAAAAGCTCCCGGCAGAATTACCGGGAGGGGGAATATATATTAACCAAAAATGAGATCGGGTGTGCCGGCACCCTGAGGTGAAATCTCCTGTCCGGCACTGAGTAAACCAAGCGTATTAATTGACATTCACAATGTTACCTGAGCCGGAAACTTTTCCGTCAATCTCGGGATAGCCTTTGTAGTATACACTTCCACTTCCGCTGATCCGTGCTTTCATATATTCTTCTACCCGCACTTCGGCTTCCCCTGATCCGCTGATGTTGATATCGGCTGTTTCGCTGAGGAGTCCGAAGCTGCTGATATCGCCCGATCCGGAAATTGTCAGTTCCTGATAAATGGTTGATCCTTCAAGCCACATGTTGCCACTGCCTGAAATGGATGCCCTGACTTCGTTGGCAACCACTGCAAGGTCTACCTTTCCTGATCCGGAGATACTGATATCAAGTACGTCAGTTACAATGGAGGTTTCGGAATAGAGGTCAACAGAACCTGAGAGCCGGATGGTGTTGAACATAGCCGAAGAGATATAAATTCTGATGGTTTCATGCGAACCGAGGCCGGCACCATCTTCGAGCCTGATTTTCAGCTCACTGCCTTCAACATAGGTCTCAATAGCATCGAGTACATTGGACTGGGCTTCGAGCGTGAGTTCCTGGTAGGGACTCTGATAAATGTATACTTCTGCCGGTACTGAAATGTAAATGTCGCGGTGAATGGGTACCTCACGGGTTTCACTCACCACCGGACCGCTTCCGCGGATGTTGTGCCATGAATCCACTTCGCAGGAGGTCATGAATAAAGTAAGGGCTATTGCAGAGAGCAGCAGGGAGGTTTTGTGAATGCGTTTCATGATTTTGCGTTTTTTGATTTCTTGTCTGATGTCAATTGAAAAAACCGTGCCAAAAGGAATCCGGTTCTATTAACTTTTTAACGAGGCAAAATTGCAACGGAATTTCTGTACCGGAAAATAAAAAGCTGTGAACTGTGGAAAAAGGGTGGTGAGCTGTTGAAAAAGTCAGTTAAACAGCAAAATGTATGTGTGCATACCGTCGTTGCCGAAATGCCTGTCAAAAAAAATGCCCGGCATATTTTGGTGCCGGGCATGGTATACTTTTTAAAGCTTATATTCAGTTCACAAACTGTTCGGCGTAATAGCGGGCAGTCAGCTTTTCTCCGGTGGCTTTTTCAATCATATCGTTCCAATAGAGGCGCGCTCCGGGCTCAAAAACTTTTTCGGTCAGATAGTGCCCTGTTTCCTTGTTGCCAAAGAAGCTCTGGTTCATGATGTTTCCCGAACCGATGACCTGGGTTGAAATATAATGGTTCAGTTGCGAAGCCAGCAATTCACCCAGCAGGTAGTTGTGGTAGTAGCAGGGTGAGGTGGCAATGTGAATTTTACTTGCCCAGTCGGGGAGATCGCGGCCTGCAGGACGTTTTATCATCTGGTACTTTTCTACAAGGTTCCACCAGAGGCCATTCAGATCCTGATCGGGGTTTTCGTAGAGCGACTTTTCGAAGCGGTACATTACCTGTGCCCAACGGCTGAAGGTAAGTTGTTCAAGGCGGAGCACCCTGTTGCTCTCTGCGGTAATTGCAGCCTGTTCAACAGAGTCGATCAGTCCCATATCCTTCATCCACTGTGGATTTGATCCCATACGTCCAAACAACATGGCAATGGCTTCGGTGGTAAAAGTATGGGCCGGGTTGCGCAGGCTGAAGGGCAGATTTCTGTCGATATACTTGTCGTAAACACCATGGCCGAATTCATGCAGCATGGTATTCATCCAGCTGTAATTGGGTTTGATATTGCAGAGAATCCTGACATCGCCGGCGTTGTCAATGTCGATGCAATAGGCATGCTGGTTCTTCCCCGGTTTTTCGTACAGATCGCTGCTGGCGAGCATATCAGAAATATCGAGCCCGATGCTGGTGTAATAATCGGAGGTCAGTTTTTCGATGTTCTGACTTTTGTAGTATTTGTCGAGGTCAACACTGTAGATGGCCGGAGCCTCCTGGAAGAAGCGGTTCTGGTAATGCCAGGGCATCAGCCCGTCTTTGGGGATGTTGAGTCTGGCAGAAAGGTAGGTGTCAATCTCATCTTTCAGGCCGGCAAAGGCATCGCGGGTCAGGTTGTCGAGTTCATCGAACAGCGTACTGATGTCATCGGGATTCTGCTCGCTCAGTTCCAGACTCATGGCGTGGTAATTGCTGAACCCGAGTTCTTTGGCAATCTGGTTGCGCACTTTCACCAGCGCGATGATGTCATCGGCTACGAGTTCGCCGATCTTTTTGTGCCCTTCCCAGGCTGCCTGTAATTCTGCACTGTTGGCAGAGGTTTTAAGAATCTCTTCGACATCGTTATCGCTGAGTTTTTTGCCATTTACCTCTGCCCTGAAATTCGAGTATTTCTTCTCGATTTCAACTTCCATTTTGATACGCTTTGCCAGCAGGCTTGTATCGATCTGATTTCCCAGGTACTGATTGTAGAGCACTTCGAGCTGACGTCTGAGCAGCGTATCGGTAACTGCGCCCGATTCCCTGATTTTCCTGAGCAGGGCAAAATCTTCCTTGTTGGTGAAAATGCTGTTCAGCTTCAGTTGCAGCTGCTCAGAAACAGCATAATCTTCATCTTTTCCTGATATCGATGCATTCCAATAGGCGGTGTAGGCTTCTTTCTGAAGTGGTTCAATGGTTTGTTCCCACCGGGCAATAAATGTTTTGAGTTCGTTTTCCATCTGTTCTTTTTTATTGCTGCAAGCAAAGGTGATGATTGCAAGCGCTGTTAACGACAGCAGCAGGTGAATTGTTCGTTTCATACGCACGATGTTTATTGGTGAATGCAATAGCCGGTTATCCGGCAATGTTGAGGGAATGTGGAGAATCAGTTTATTTCCCAGGTTGCCCCATCTTTCGTATCCTTTACCGAAATGCCGATTTTTGAAAGTTCATTTCTGATTTTATCTGCGGTAGCAAAGTCTTTGGCTGATTTGGCGTTCATCCTCAGATCAAGAATCAGCTGCATCAGGCCATCGAGGGTTGCATTGTCGGCCGACGACTCATTTTCAGGTTTCAGTCCGAGAATGGCACCGGTAAAGGTATTGAAGGTGTCGCGCAGCAGCTCAAGATCAGTGCTTGAGAGTGTCTCCTTCTTATCGTTCACCGAGTTGATGATTCTGACGGCTTCAAAGAGGCTGGCAATCACCATTGGGCTGTTGAAGTCATCGTTCATGGCATCATAGCAGTTTTTTCTGATTGGTTCAATCTGAACCGAGGAGACCTGCGATGGTTGAAGTTTTACCAGGGTATTCCAGGCATTCATAAAGCGTTCGTAGCCTTTTTCGGCAGCCAGCAGGGCTTCGTTAGAGAAATCGAGGGTGCTGCGGTAGTGGGCCTGCAGGATGAAAAACCGAATGGTCATCGGGCTGTAGGCTTTTTCAAGGGAAGGGTGGTTCCCCGTAAAGAATTCGCTGAGGGTGATAAAATTGCCCAGCGATTTCCCCATTTTCTGTCCGTTGACCGTAATCATGTTGTTGTGCAGCCAGTATTTGACCGGATCGGTATCGTTGGCGGCAACGCTCTGTGCGATTTCCGATTCGTGATGCGGGAAGAGCAGGTCCATGCCACCCCCGTGAATATCGAAGCGTTCGCCGAGGTAGCGTGCACTCATGGCAGAGCACTCGAGGTTCCATCCGGGGAATCCCTTGCTCCAGCGCGAGGGCCAGCGCATGATGTGCTCTGGCTGCGCCTTTTTCCAGAGGGCAAAATCAAACGGATTGCGTTTTTCACCCTGCCCGTCAAGGTCACGTGTATTGGTCATCAGGTCTTCAAGTACCCGACCCGATAGCTTTCCGTAATGGTATTGTTTGTTGTATTTTTCAACATCAAAGTACACTGAACCTTCGCTTTCATAGGCCAGATCGTTGTCGAGGATGTTTTCAATCATCCCGATCTGCTCAATGATATGTCCGGAAGCCCTTGGTTCAATGCTGGGGCTGAGCGTATTGAGCCGGGCCATGTCGGAATGGTAACGATCGGTAAAGTATTGTACCACCTCCATGGGTTCAAGCTGTTCAAGCCGTGCTTTTTTGGCAATTTTGTCTTCCCCTGTATCGGCATCGTTTTCAAGGTGTCCAACATCGGTGATGTTGCGCACATACCGCACTTTGTAGCCCAGGTGCTGAAGATAACGGAATACCAGGTCGAAGACGATGGCCGAGCGGGCATGTCCAAGGTGGGCATCGCCATATACGGTTGGCCCGCAAACATACATACCCACATGTGGAGGATTGATGGGCTCAAAAGTTTCTTTACGCCGGCTAAGTGTATTGTGAACAACCAGTTTATGTTCCATGATCATCAGAATTGCTGCGTACAAAATTATTAAAACCCGTCAACATAGCCGGTAAAGCAAAGCTAAAACTCATTTTGGACCATGGAATGTTTTGCTAAACCCTTGCTTTCAGCTGAAATTGTCAAGCGTGTCTGGTTTCCTGCTGTTGCGGAAGATCAAAAAAAGAATAACCAAACAGATGATAAAAGAACTGACTATCAATAGTGTTGAAGAAGTTGTTCCGAATTCTTCGGCCGGAATAGGGGAAAGGTTGTTGTTGTAAAGATAAGCTGCGATAACCACACTGGCATTGTTGACAAAATGCATGCTGACCGGTACCCATACTGATCCGGACCAGAGGTAAAGATACCCGAATACCAGTCCAAGCATAAAGCGGGGCAGAAAGCCAAAAAACTGGAGGTGCAGGGCACTGAAAATGACAGAAGAGAGGATGACCGGCCAGTGAATCCCTCTGAACATTTTTCTGAAAATACCCAGCAAAGCGGATCTGAAGAGCAGTTCTTCGCCCAGTGCCGGCAGCAACGCGATCATGACAAGGTTGATGAGCAATGAGGAAACTCCCGGTTCACCGAGAAAGCGCAGGGTGAGTTCCATGGCTGATTCCTCTGAATCAATCATCCATTTTTCTATGCCGGAAAGCCAGCCGGGAAGATCGAGCTGTTCGTTCCACCTCGACAGTTCACCCATCAGTGGAATAACTGAGAGAATCAGAGCCAGGCTTAAAACCAGGGTGAATGGTGCAGGACGTGTAAAGCCCAGAAAATCTGAGGGTGATTGCTCACTCAGCCAGGCATAAAGCAGGGGGGGCAGGAGAAAGAACCCCAACTGGTTGAACATCTGCACAAAGCGTAAAAACACAATGTTGGCCGTTGCGGGATCGCCGGAGGTCATAAAAATGTCGTTACCCCAGACCACCAGAGAGATCAGGTAAGAGAGGGAAAGCGAAACAGCCCCGGAAAGCAGGATTACCAAAACCAGTAGCAATATCCTTGAACCCATGGTAAGATTGCTGAAAAGCGGCTGGCGGAGCATGGCAGGATAAAAATTCGTTATTTTGCGCTTGGTTACAGGTTTTTCCCCCATCAAAAGTAACATAAATGAAGATAGGAACTGTTGAATTGCCTGATTTTCCGGTTATGCTGGCACCGATGGAGGATATTACCGATCCGCCGTTCAGGCTGTTGTGTAAGCGGCTGGGTGCCGATGTGGTTTTTACCGAGTTTATTGCTTCTGAAGGACTGATCCGGGAAGTTGCCAGAAGCCGGCGGAAGCTTGAACTTTCTGATAGTGAACGGCCGGCTGCCATACAGCTGTTTGGCAACAATGTGGAGGCGATGGTCATGGCTGCACGGCTGGCTGAAGAAGCCGGGCCCGATTTCATTGACCTGAATTTCGGCTGCCCGGTGAGGAAAATTGTCAACAAGGGTGGCGGGGCAGCGCTCCTGCAAAACATACCACTGATGCTTGAAATCACCCGTTCAGTGGCAAAGGCAGTCAAAGTGCCGGTAACGGTTAAAACCCGACTGGGTTGGGATGAGAAATCGAGAATTATTGTTGACCTGGCGCCCCGGTTACAGGATTGCGGAATTGCCGCACTGACCATACATGGCCGCACAAGAGCCCAGCTTTATGGGGGTAAGGCCGACTGGACACTGATAGGTGAGGTTAAAAACACGCCCGGAATCCACATTCCCATTGTCGGGAACGGCGATGTTACCGATGGGCCTTCCGCTTTGCAGATGAAACTATCAACCGGAGCAGACGGCATCATGATTGGCCGTGGTGCCATCGGCAATCCATGGATTTTCGGTCAGGTGAAGCAATTTCTGGCTACCGGCTGTATTCTGCCAATGCCTGGTGTGGCAGAAAGGGTAGAAATATGCCGCGAACACCTGTTTTTGTCGGCACAATGGAAAGGCGAGACCACCGCACTGCTCGAAACCAGGCGTCATTATGCGCGTTATTTCAGCGGACTGCCTGACTTCAAACCCTTCAAGCTCAGCTTGCTTACGGCCACGACCATCCAGCAGGTGTCAGAAACGCTTGAACAAATAGAAAAAATCTACAGAAATTCATGATTTATGGGATTACTATGGGCATTTTTCAGGATATATTGTGATGCCTTTTTCAGCGATGGCAGTCAGCCCGGAATTATAAAAAGTTTGTAACTTCGGATAAAATTTCAGGACAGGATGTCTCAGGAACCACTCAGGATTTTTATTGTTGAGGATGATGTAATCTTTGCCAGGATTATGTCGCACCATTTGTCGCTTAAGCCGGAGTATGAAGT
>CALMDN010000320.1 GCA_937864935.1 uncultured Bacteroidales bacterium | reverse complement strand
GGAAATCGCTGACCGGCTTTCGAGGTTCGAGGATCTTCCCCTCAGATCAGATTTCGATTATCAGGCCCTGACTTCTCTTTCGTTTGAAGCGCGTGAAAAACTGAGCCGGATTAAACCTGAAACCATCGGTCAGGCCAGCAGAATCAATGGAGTTTCGCCAGCCGACATCTCAGTTTTAGTTGTATTTTTGAGTCGCTGAATTTCGTAATATTTCAAAGTGTTTCACGTGGAACAAAACCGGAAAAATCAACCATCACATTGCTTAGTATGTGATAATAAGGAGTTTACAAAGCTATTGGATTTAAAAGATTACTTTCTGAGCCAGGAGAGTTTTTCTGTTTACCGCTGTAACCATTGTGGTATGGGAGTTACCCATCCGGCTCCCGAACCAGAAAGCCTGGGCCGTTATTACGAAACCAGCAACTATATTTCCCATTCTGATGATAGCAGGGACTTATTCAGCAAAGTATATCAGCTTGTGAGAAGGTATACCCATGCAAGAAAGTTTCAGCTGCTGAGAAAGTATTCTCCGGCCAGTACTCTGCTCGACATTGGTTGTGCTACCGGTGAATTTCTTGCCTATTGCGCATCAAAACAAATGAAAGTGCAAGGGATTGAGCCAAGTGAGAAAGCAAGGACTATCGCTGTGAACCGTTATCACCTTGAGGTATTTCCTGAAGCGCAGATTGATCATTTGGATGATCAGTCTTTCGGGATGATAACGATGTGGCATGTACTTGAACATGTTCCAGATATCAACCTGAGGATGCAGGATATCAACCGCTTACTCAGCAATGACGGCGTGGCAATGATTGCGCTCCCGAATTATCAGTCGCAGGATTCTCAGCATTATAAGGAATTCTGGGCAGCCTGGGATGTCCCGCGTCACCTGCATCATTTTAACCAAAATGCTTTTGAAAAACTGGCAAACAAACATGGCTTTAAAGTGGTCGAAGTAGTCCCGATGTACTTCGATTCCTTCTATGTTTCTATGCTTAGTGAGAAATACAGGTCAGGAAAGAATTCACTGATCAGGGCATTCTACCAGGGATTCCGGTCTAACCTGAGTGCCATGGGCAGTCAACAGGAATTTTCGAGCCTCATCTACATTATCAGGAAAATGGTGTGATGAAATAACAGATGTTACCTTTTTAATCAGGTCTCTAGCATGATTTGTGTATTCATTTCCTTTCGTAAATCAGATAATTCAACGTTACTTCGTGAATAACCTAAAGATGATTTCATGAAAAGGTATTGGGCATCAACTCAGAAACCGGCAACGCTTACTGTACTCTCGCTCATTCTCGTCTTCCTTGCCATTACCCTTACTTCGGTTTTGCGTTATCGTCACAGCGAGCCAGCTGTAGCCTCGAAACTCATCAAAGTCCTTGATTCAAGATATGCTCAATCAAAGTACCTCATTTCAGGCTTTTCAGAAAAGTATGCCAAACCATCCCGTGCGGACCTGAATGCATTTTCATCCCGACTGGATGAATCATACAATCTGTATCTCTTTGATAATGATTCACTTATCTTCTGGACCAGCAGCAATCTAAGCCCCGATTCTCTGTTGATATCAAGCAACAACGGGAAAAGGATCATTAAAACAGGCAATGGGTATTATCAGATATATCACTCTATATCAGGAAATTATAAGTATATAATTTCTGATCTGATTAAATCGGACTATATCTACAACAACGATTACCTCAGACCATCCTTCAGTAAACCCTTCATTTTTGCCGAAAATTACCTGATAAACCTATCCGGTCAGGATACCCGGATCGTCAGTAACAACGGCAACTATCTGTTCTCCATAAAGCAAAACGGTTCATTGTTCAACAGGGGGTGGACGTTTATTCCCCTTCTGGTGTTGTATATAACAGCATTTTTCCTGCTGACAATCGCTGCTTTTTTACAACTGAAGCAAGTCAGATTAATCAGGCAATTTCCAGGTACAATATTTCTTCTACCGGTAATGGTCCTTCTTTTCAGAAGCATCACAGCCTTTATGGGGATTCCAGCAGCACTTTATTCGACAGATTTTTTCAGCCCCCTGCTTTTTGCCTATTCATCTGTGCTACCTTCTATCGGTGATTTCTTTACAGATAGTCTGGTAATTTTATTACTGTCGTTCCTGTTGTTCCGGTTTTTCAGAAAAACTCAATTATTTCAGAAGAGATCGTACTTCCTGAATTTCCTGCCTGGTTCATTGCTTATCATCATCAACCTGAGCTTGTTTCTGCTTACCATATATCTGATCAACATTCTGATAAGCAATTCATCGTTTAATATGGATTTAAGCGCGATTCAGGATATCAATCTCTATTCTGTGGTTGCTTATGCCATAATCTTTAACATTTTGCTTTCATTCTTCTTCCTTAGTTTCTTGCTTTCAAAGCAGGCAACCCTGATACTACAAAAGCGAGAACAATTTCTTCTCACCCTTCTCTTATCTATTATCGTCTTTTCTTTACTTTTTCTCAAAAGTCAGTATATCCCCTCTGTACCGGTATTGATCTTGTTACTGCTGTTTTTCGCTCTGCTGCAATTGTTACACACCAGCAAACCCCAATTCCCTTCCTTTTCCTCCATTGTTATCGTTTTGCTGGTGCTCACACTCATGTCATCGGTTACCCTCTTGTCGGGAAAACGCCAGAAAGAAAAGGATGAGAGGAAGCTGCTTGCCCTCAGAATGTCCTCCGACAGGGATAAGATGGGGGAGTTCCTATTTATTGAGATTGAGAACCAGATCAAAATGGATACCACCCTTAACCGTTTGTTCAGCAATGCCTGGATGAATCCTGCGATGGAATCCGAATGTTCTGAGTATATCAGGCACCGTTATTTTAAACGTTACTGGATCAGGTATGACGTTCAGATAACACTTTGTTTCCCTGATAAATCGCTTCAGATCAAGCCGCAGAATTACATTATCGGATGTACTGAGTATTTCAATGATATCATTGACCGGCTCGGAGAGAAAACCTCCGCATCAGCGTTGTATTACATTCATGAGTCGTACGATGCAAACAGCTATATCGCAAAAATTCCGGTTTCAATCCGGCAACCCATGAACTCTTCCGGTTATGTTATCATCGAACTCACTCCGAAATATGTGCCGAAGGGTTTGGGGTATCCTGAACTCCTGATGGACAAAACATCCACCTCATTGGCCGATATTTCTGATTATTCGTACGCCTTGTTTTACAACGGAGAGCTGGTCAAGAATGTGGGTGAATTCAATTATGGGGTGAGTGAAGTCACCCGGGCGCAATCCTCCGAAAATCTTTCCTTCTTTGATCTGAATGACTACAACCATTTGATTTACAAAGTTGATGCACATAAAACAATAATCATCAGCCGCCGGCATGAAGGAATCACAGCATTGTTGACGCCATTTACCTATCAGCTAGTTTTTCACGTCCTTATCCTACTGATTGGATACCTGGTATACAGCTTGCGTTTTGCCGGCAAAAACCGCAGCCTTGATTTTAAGACACGACTGCAGTTAATGGTTGTTTCTTTTGTTCTCCTCTCTTCGCTGGCACTTGGTGTTGTTTCCATTTCAAGTATAAAAAACCTCAGTGCCAAAAAGAACAAGGATATGCTGAGTGAAAAAGCCCATTCAGTACTGATTGAAATGGAGCATAAACTTGCCTCGTTCGATACCCTGGATGAATCACAGAAGGTATATCTTGAAGAATTGCTCACCAAGTTCTCTCTGGTATTTTTCAGCGATATAAATATTTATACTGTTGATGGCCGTCTGCTTGCATCTTCGCGTCCACAGGTATTTGAAGAAGGGTTGAAGTCGGAAATGATGGACGAAATTCCATACCGGGAATTATCAGAGAATAAAAGAACACTTTACATTGATAATGACCTGATTGGTAACTATCATTATCTGTCTGCCTATATACCCTTCCGCAATGAGGCAAACAAACTCACAGCATTTATAAACCTGCCTTACTTTGCCCGTGAACAGGAACTCAGAAAGGAAATAGCCACTTTCTTACTGGCTTTCTTCAACACTTATGTAATCATTACTGTACTTGCTGTGTTCATTTCGCTGCTGGCCGGCAATTATCTGATGCGTCCACTTCAGCTGATCAGAAACCGGTTCAGCAGGTTGAACATTGCTACAGCCAATGAGAAGATAGAATACAGTCGCAAGGATGAATTGGGAGATCTGATCAATGAATACAATCTGATGGTGGATAAACTGGCTGAAAGTGCGGAAATGCTGGCCCGATCAGAAAGGGAAAGTGCATGGAGGGAAATGGCCAGACAGGTTGCCCACGAAATTAAAAATCCCCTCACTCCGATGAAACTAAGCATCCAGCATCTCTGGAAATCGTGGAATGATCATTCACCGGAATGGGAAATCCGCCTTGAAAAAACTACCAGGACGCTGATTGAACAAATTGATTCCCTTGCTTCCATTGCTACTGCTTTCTCAGATTTTGCCAAATTACCCGTACCAGACAATACCAGAACAAATCTGACCGGTATTCTGCGGAATATCCTCGCTTTGTTCCATGATCATCCCGGGGTAAAAATCGAATCAACCCTGCCCGAAAAAGAATGCATGGTATATGCCGACGAGAAGCAATTGTCAAGAGCCTTTATCAATTTGATGAACAATGCATTACAAGCCATTCCTGCTCAACAGCAGGGGTTGATCACAGTGAGTCTTTCCTCCGCAAACGGTAACCATTCCATTAAAATCAGCGATAACGGAACGGGAATAGATGAAGAAAAAAAACCAAAGATTTTTTCTCCTAATTTCACAACCAAATCCGG
The DNA here is from genome assembly GCA_937864935.1 of uncultured Bacteroidales bacterium. Lineage (GTDB taxonomy): Bacteria > Bacteroidota > Bacteroidia > Bacteroidales > Lentimicrobiaceae > Lentimicrobium. The sequence continues at coordinate 3,192 of CALMDN010000320.1, read as the reverse complement.
GGGCATGGGTCTTGGACTTGCTATGGTCAAAAACATTGTGGATTCTGCCGGTGGAAAAATCAGTTTCAGCAGTGAAAAAGGATCAGGTACTACCTTTGTTATAGAATTGCCTGATATCAATGTCTGATTTCTTAACATTAAATCATCGCTTCATTGAATCCTTTAAAGAAACTTGCCGGACAAACAGCCATCTATGGTCTGCCAACCATACTCGGGCGTTTGCTGAATTACCTGCTGGTGCCTCTTTACACAAGGGTATTCCTTCCTGAAGAGTATGGGGTTGTAACCGAAATGTATGCCTATGTTTCCTTTCTGTTTGTATTGTTAACCTATGGAATGGAAACCGCCTTTTTCCGGTTTGCCAATCAGGAAGCACATCGTGGAAAAGTATTTGGCACAGCATTAACCTCTCTGATAGTAACTTCCATTATTTTTCTTTTCCTCACATACGGTTCAGCTTCCTTTCTGGCTGACAAACTCGGATATTCAGGTCATACTGAATACGTTAAATGGTTTGCACTGATTCTGGCCGCCGATGTAGTCAGCACAATTCCCTACGCTAACCTGAGGTTAAAAAGCAAGGCAGTCCGCTTCGCCACCGTGAAATTTATCAACATCCTATCCAACATAGGCTTCAACCTGCTTTTTATCGTAGCCTGTCCGTACATTCTCTCGCATTTTCCCGGCAGCAACATCGCAGGATTCATCGGTAAGCTTTATTCTGCAGAAATCGGTGTTGGATATATTTTCATCTCCAACCTGCTGGCCAGCTTGTTAACCCTGATTTTGCTGATGCCTGAAATCAGTTTCAGAAATCTTAAACCCGACAGGGAATTGTTAAAGAAGATGCTGACTTACAGCTGGCCCCTGCTCATCTTCGGAATGGCTGGAATTGTGAATGAAACCTTCGACAGGATCATACTGAAGCACCTGATACCTGACAAAACGGATGCGATGGTACAACTCGGGATTTACGGTGCCTGTTACAAGGTCTCTATACTGATGACCCTCTTTATTCAGACTTACCGTTATGCTGCTGAGCCCTTCTTCTTTGATCAGGCAGCCCGAAATGATGCGAAAAAGACCTATGCGACCACCATGCACTATTTTATTATCATCTGTCTGTTCATTTTCCTGGCCATAATGCTGTACATTGACTTTGTAATGCTTTTTGTCGGGAAATCCTACAGAGAAGGCGTACAGGTTGTTCCTGTGTTGCTTCTGGCAAATATGTTTCTGGGTGTTTTCTATAACCTGAGTGTATGGTTTAAACTCACCGACAAAACCAAAACAGGAGCAATGATCTCCATTGCAGGTGCTGTTGTGACGATTGTATTGAATTTTCTTCTGATACCTGCACTTGGTTATATGGGTGCTGCCTGGGCCACACTGGCATGCTACGCTTTTATGATGGCACTTTCTTACCTCATAGGCCAGAAGTACTACCCGGTAGACTATGACCTGAAAAATGCGTTGAAATACCTTGTGGCTGCCCTGGTTATCTATTTCATATCATCGTTGTCGCTGTTGGATACCTCCGGAATCAGGGTTCTTCTGAACACAATGATGCTTCTGTTGTTCATGGTATTTGTTTATGGCTCAGAAAAGCAAAGGTTTAAGTCAGCTGTCAACAAAGGCTATTAATGCTTAATTTTGTTGATCCGGCAGCGGCAGAGAAAAACCAGAATCACCATTCATCACTTTAACATGAAGATCAGGATTGTTAATAAATCGGAACACAATTTACCAGCATACGAAACACTGTTGTCGGCAGGAATGGACATCAGGGCCAGCCTTCAGGAGCCTGTAACGCTTAAAACGCTGGAGCGGGCACTGATCCCAACAGGACTCTTTATCGAGTTGCCGGAAGGTTATGAAGCCCAGATAAGACCACGCAGCGGTCTGGCAGCCAAATGGGGCATCACCATTTTAAACTCACCCGGTACAATAGATGCAGATTACAGAGGAGAAATCAAGATCATTGTGGTCAATCTTTCCAATGAACCCTTCACGATCAGCAATGGAGACAGGATCGCCCAGATGGTAATAGCCAGACACGAAAAAGCAGATTGGATACTCAGTGATCAGCTGAACGAATCTTCAAGAGGTGCGGGAGGATTTGGCCACACCGGGAAAGATTGAATTCCTGTATTAAATCTTCAACCGGTTTAAAAGCTCATTACCTGATTCATGTATAAGGATTGTGAAGGGCAAGGCCGGAAATCATCAACGATAAACCAATGAAATTTCTGAAATTTAATATTCTGTTTCTTCTTTTGCTGTCATCAACGCTTGTTATGGCGCAGGAGTTACCCGAAGGGGTGGATGACATCAACAATTCTGCTGAAATGAAAATCCACAGGGAAAAGCAGCGGTTAAACAACCTGTTTTTTGACGCCCTGAAAGCAAGGATTACCGACAGTCCCGACAAAGCTCTTACACTCTTCAGTGATTATGTAAAGGAGGATCCGGGAAACGATGCAGCCTGGTTTGAGTTATCATCGATTTATTTCAATAGAAATGACATTGTCAGATCCATTGAATGCGGAGAAAAAGCTTACCGTATCGCTCCGGCCAACACCTATTACAGCATAGCCCTTGCCCAGTTGTATATCAGCAATTCGCAATACAATGAAGCAAAGGAGATTTATGAATCCTTGTACAAAATCAATCCGGGAAATCAGGAGTATGCCCTGGAGCTGGCCAACACTCTGCTTTTACTGGATAAACCTTCAGATGCGATCAAGATATTCGATGACCTTGAATCCGTTACCGGTATCAACGAGGAGTTTTCGATGCAGAAGCACAAAATATACCTTGCGTTGGGTAAAGACAAAAAGGCGCTGACTGAACTTGAAAATCTATCCGCTGCTTTCCCGACCGATACCAGGCTGCTTTCTCTGCTTGCAGAATTCTACATATTGCAGGGTGACGAAGAAAAAGGTCTGTTAACTTACAGGAAAATTGAAGAAATCGAACCTGAAAATCCTTACATCAACATCTCACTGGCTGATTTATACCGAAAAAAGAATGATTTTAGAAGTGCAACCGCCTATCTTAAAAAAGGATTTTCCAATCCCTATCTGGATGCCAATACCAAGGTTCAGATCATGATGACTTACTATTCACAGACCGGTGAATATGAGGGTATGGGTGAGGATATACAGGAGCTTTCAGGAATTCTGGCAGAGG